>NZ_JBGQOE010000002.1:0-285490 GCF_052113685.1 Flavobacterium sp. W22_SRS_FP1 | reverse complement strand
TTCTAAAATTGTTTAGCAAATGTTTAGCAAAAACCTTGTAAGCACCTTTAAACAGGTAATTAAAGTGACCACGATGGTATCTATATTTTCTTTTAATTGTTCCATGGTTGTGGCTCCAATTATCGTGCTAGTCAAGAATGCCTGTTGCTCGATAAATGCCAATGACAACTCCGTCAATGTTAATCCGTTTTTATGTGCAATTTCTTGATACAAGCGAGTTGCTTCCGCGCACTGCTCACTATTGTATCTGGCCATTTGCGGAAAAAGATTAAGGCGGGAATTGGGATGACTTTCACCCGATAAAAATTTACCCGACAAAATACCAAAAGCCATTGGAGAATAAGCCAATAGACCCACGTTTTCTCTCATACAAACCTCAGAAGAACCGTTTTCAAAAAGTCTGTTCAACAAAGAATATGGGTTTTGAACCGTCTTAATCCTAGGCAAATGGTTGTATTTACTTTCTTCCAGAAAACGCATCAGTCCCCAAGGCGTTTCATTAGAAAGTCCAATATGCTTGATCTTTCCCTCTCTTATAAAGCCTCCTAAAGTGTCTAAAACAGAATGAATGTTGTCTTCCCACGCGTCCTCTTGTATCTTAAATCCTCGTTGTCCAAAACAGTTAGTTTTACGCTCTGGCCAATGTAATTGATACAAATCGATATACTCCGTTTGTAAACGTTGCAAACTATTGTCTAAGGCATATTTAATACTAGCCGGTGAAAAATCATTTTTCTCCCGCATATAACTGAAGTTCGGGTTGGGTCCCGCAATTTTTGAAGCCAAAACCACTTCTTCCCTTTTTCCTGTTTTTTTAAACCAGGTTCCAATGATTTTTTCAGTGCTACCATAAGTCTCCTCCCGGGCAGGAACTGAATACATCTCGGCGGTATCAAAAAAATTAACGCCTTGTTCTAGCGCATAATCCATTTGTGCATGACCATCTGCTTCTGTGTTTTGTTGTCCAAAAGTCATTGTTCCAAGACAAATTTTGCTGACTTTTATATCGGTATTGGGTAAACTAGTATATTTCATTTATGTGTTTTTCTATAGATAAGTATACAAATGTAGATTTTATTAGTCGTGTCCGAGATCACATTAACAGATATTTTCGAAACGCTCCCGGTACTAAAAAAGGCTCAAAGTAAAAACTCTGAACCTTTCTCTCTTTCAGCCTAGACTTCTTTTTAATTTATCTCATTTAACATCTCAGCTATTTCGTCCAACCTTGGTGTAAGAATAATTTCGATTCTACGATTTTTAGCTTTCCCTTCTGGAGTAGCATTACTTGTCAAAGGAGAGAATTCTCCTCTACCTGCAGCGGTAAGATTTTGTTTGTTGATGGCAGCATTTTCACTCAAAATAGCAACAATTGCAGTGGCTCTTTTGGTTGATAAATCCCAGTTATTGGCAATTGGCCCTGAACTTGAAAAACCATCATCATCTGTATGTCCTTCAATCAAAACTGAAATGTCTGGATTATCACCTAAAACTTTTCCTAGTTCAACTACGGCTTTTTTTCCCTCATCACCTACTGAATAGCTACCAGAATTGAAAAGCAATTTGTTTTCCATAGACACGTATACTTTCCCGTTTTTTTGTTCTACTGTCAATCCTTTTCCTTCAAAACTATTTAAGGCTTTAGAAAGTGTTTCCTTTAACTTTTTCATTGTTGCTTCTTTGGCAGCAATCAAGGATTCCATTTCTTGCAATCTTTGAGCACTTTTGTTCAAGCGCTCTTGTTCAATCGCCAATGCTTTTCCTTTAGCATCTAATTGAGAAAGCAAATCACGGTTTTTGCTCATGTTAAGTTGCAAAGCCTCATTGCTGTTTTTCTCCAATGCTTTATAAGAATCATTAAGTACATCCATTTTGTTACTTAAAGCACCATAATCAGCAAGCCATTTGTCACGTTCCAGTTTCAAGTTAGCGAAATCATTTTTTAATACGTCCTGATCCAATTCTAATTGATTTTTGGCTTTCATAAGTTCCGAGTTTTCGTCGGCTAAACTTCTGTTTTCCTTTTTTAGATCAGTGTATTTGTTTTCTAAGTCAGTGTATATTTTCTTGGACACACAAGAAGTCGAAAGTACCATAATCAGTAATCCTAGAGCGATTTTCTTTATCATTTTTATAATTTAAGATTGGGTTATTATCTATTTTAACTTTATTCTACTTCTACTAAAACGGGACAATGGTCAGAATGTTTTGCTTCGGGCAATATAAGTGCTCTTTTTATCCGGTCTCTCAACGGTTCGCTGACTAAGCAATAGTCAATACGCCATCCTTTGTTGTTAGCTCTAGCGGTAGGGACGCGCATCGTCCACCAGCTGTAATTGTCTGGCTCCTTGTTCAAAAAACGAAAACTATCGATGAAGCCATTTTTTAGAAAATCATCAAGCCAAGCTCTTTCCTTAGGTAAAAACCCCGAGACATTTTTAGTCCGAATAGGATCATGTATATCAATCGCTTCGTGACAAATGTTATAATCTCCGCAGATTACTAAATTAGGAATCGTTGCTTTTAATTCCGTAATATAGTTCTGGAAATCATCCATAAACATGTATTTATGATCCAGTCTTTCGCTATTAGTACCCGAAGGTAAATAAAGACTCATAACCGACATCTCATCAAAATCCACACGGATATTCCGGCCTTCAAAATCCATATGAGGAATTCCTGTCCCAAAGACGACATCATTAGGTTTCCTTTTGGACAAAATGGCTACACCGCTGTATCCCTTTTTAGTTGCAGGAAACCAGTAGTGATATGGATATCCGGCCAATTCGAAATCTAATAATGGAAGTTGATCTGGAGAAGCTTTGATTTCTTGGAGGCAAATTACATCAGGGTCTGCTTGTTGCAACCAGTTGATGAATCCTTTTGAAATTGCAGAACGAATTCCGTTAACATTGTAAGAGATAATTCTCATTGTTGTACTTTTTTGGTCACCAAAAGTACTAAAAATTAAAAAGGATATACTGCAAAAGCAACAAAATCCGTAGGGCAATAGCCAGATAGTGGAGTTTTTTTCTATCTTTGATTTTCGTTCAATAAACAATAAGGAAATGGGTTTAGTTACCGCCAAAGAAGTTGCAAAAGCAATAAATGCTGAAAAATATGGGGTTTTCGGAACTTTCTCCGGTTGGCTTTTAATGAAGATTTTAAAAATATCTAAGCTCAATAAATTTTACGATAGCAATAAACATCTAGAAGACATTGAGTTCCTAAATGCAATATTAGACGATCTTGATATCAAATTTGAAATTCCGCAAGAAGATTTCAAACGCCTACCTAAAGATGGCGCCTATATCACCATCTCTAACCATCCGCTGGGAGGAATAGACGGTGTTTTATTGTTGAAGTTAATGCTGGAAAAAGAGCCTAACTTTAAAATAATCGCTAATTTTTTGTTGCATAGAATTAAACCTCTCCAGAAATACATTATGCCTGTAAATCCTTTTGAACATCTTAAGGAAGCTAAATCAAGCGTTATAGGAATCAAGGAAACCTTACGTCACTTGAGTGATGGAAAACCTCTTGGGATGTTTCCAGCAGGAGAAGTTTCCAGCTATAAAGACGGAAAACTGATGGTAGACAAACCCTGGGAAGAAGGCGCCATTAAAGTAATTAGAAAAGCACAGGTCCCTGTTATTCCCATTTATTTTCATGCTAAAAACAGTTGGCTGTTTTATTTTCTTTCTAAAATTAGCGGCACCTTCCGTACAGCAAAATTACCTTCGGAAGTTTTTAGCCAAAAACGTCGTGTAATAAAAGTACGTATCGGCAGACCCATTTCTGTAGCCGAACAAAATGAATATAAAACTATCGAAGCCTATTCGGAATTCCTGAGAAAAAAGACCTATATCCTGGCTAATCCATACAACAAAGAAAGTAAGTTACTGACGCCTCCAACTTTAAAAATCCCCAGAAGTCCAAAAGAAATAGCAAATCCGGCTAATGGCGAAAAAATGATTGCGGAAGTTGATAACTTAAGGAATACGGATTGCAGACTTTTGCAAAGCAAAAACTATGAGGTGTTTTTTGCTGAGGCTAATACAATTCCAAACATTCTCCATGAAATAGGTCGCTTGCGTGAAATTACATTTAGGGAAGTGGGAGAAGGAACTAATCAGTCTATTGATCTCGACAAATATGATCAATACTACCACCATCTTTTTTTATGGGATGAGAATGCAAAGCAAATCGCTGGAGCTTATCGAATGGGATTAGGTTCTGAAATTTTTCCTAAATATGGAATTGAAGGATTCTACTTGAATGAACTTTTTCGTTTTGAACCTGAATTAGACGACATGATGGACAAGTCCATTGAAATGGGTAGAGCATTTATCATCAAGGAGTACCAGCAAAAACCAATGCCACTTTTCTTACTTTGGAAAGGGATTATTCATACGACTTTACGTTTCCCAGAACACAAATTTCTTCTTGGCGGGGTAAGTATTAGCAATCAATTCTCAAATTTTTCGAAATCTTTGATGATTGAATTCATGAAATCAAATTATTACGATCCGTATATAGCACAGTACGTTCACCCCAAGAAAGCTTACAAAGTCAAGCTAAAGGATGCCGACAAAGATTTTATCTTTAATGAAACCGAGGCCGACTTAAATAAATTTGATAAAATTATAGACGAACTTGAACCTGGTGTTTTGCGTTTGCCGGTATTGATAAAAAAATACATCAAGCAAAATGCAAGGGTGGTTGCTTTTAATGTGGACCCCTTGTTCAATAATGCGGTGGACGGCTTGATGTACATTAGGATTGCAGATATTCCTGAAAGCACCATGAAACCGGTTATGGAAGAGTTTCAAGCAGAACTAGAGCGAAAATTAACAGAAAAAGAAGGTTAAATAAATAGCTGTTTTACAAAATATCACATAAAAAAGTCTCGACAATGTCGAGACTTTTTTATGTCTAAAACCATGCTTTTTTATTAGCCTGATAGGTTTGATAAAATTCCTCGTTCGATTTTGTAAGGTATATGATTCCTTCAATAAGTCCAAGTAAACCCGTGACAGTACCCCATGTGAAAAGACTGATCACTAACCATATTATGCCTTCTTTGGTATACCCCAAAAGGAATTTATGTACTCCAAAAGGCGCCAAAAGTATTGCCAACAGACCCGCTGCCCATTTTTTATTGTCTTCTTGAGGGGGTTGCGGGTTATTCCAGTGTTCGTATTTGGTGTTTTCCATCGTGTATTTATAATTTGAACGGTTTTCAATACTAAATTTACGAAAATTTATTTGAAAGCCGAATCTATAGCTACCAAAGTTCATTTTCATCACCTTCGAAATCTAAAGTTCAGAGCAGTCTCTTATGATTAAAATGGGGGGTTTTGAAGTTAGAGTTACTTCTTTACTTTTTAATCGATCCTGCAGCTTCTCTAAGTCATCAACCCTAATATTTCATTTGAAATGCCTTTCGCTGGGCAGGCAATTTTTGGGCTTCTTTAAATAAAAAAAACCCGCCCACATCAGCTATTCTGTCTTATAACTCCGCCTTAAGAGTTTGTCCAAAATACTTTAATTTTATCTTATCAACTATAACTTTCGCCAGTCGCTCATGACTCTCGAAAGTCCAACCGGCCACATGCGGAGTCAAAATTACATTTGGAGCTTCTAGTAAATACTGGAATGCTTCTGGGGTTTTATCTTCTTGAAAAAGGGTTTCAAAAGACAATTTCTCATATTCCAATACGTCTAGGCCAGCACCAAGAATTTTTCCAGACTGCATAGCGGCCACTAAATCTGTCGTTACTATGTTTTTCCCTCGAGAGGTATTGAAAATCCAAAAAGACTTGGCAAAACCATCTATAAATACCGCATCTACCATTTTATTGGTTTGGGGCGTCCACGGAATGTGCAAACTCAATACATCGGCTTTTAGTTGCAGTTCTTTTAGTGAAACCTGCTTTGCATTGGCATCCCCCACATTTTCCAGAATATCATAACACAAGACCTCAACATCAAAACCGCGCAGTTTCTTGGCAAAAGCTTTCCCCATATTTCCATATCCTATAATCCCAACCGTTTTACCTTCAAGTTCATGACCACGATTGCTTTCGCGATTCCAATGTCCCGAGCGAATTTCTTTATCTGCAGTATTCAGTTTATTAAAAAGCAACAAAATCATTCCTAGTGTATGCTCAGCAACTGCATTCCTGTTTCCTTCGGGCGCGGCTATCAATTCGACGTTTTTTGATATCGCATACTCACAGTCAATACTTTCCAGACCGGCTCCTACTCGTGCTATAAATTGCAAGTTAGTGGCTTTGTCCAAGAATGCCTTGTCGATTTTGAAGCGGCTACGGATTACGATTCCTTGATAGTCCTCGATTTTCGCCTCAATCTCTTCCTTGGAAGAAGTGAAATCTTCGTGGTTCGTAAAACCTAATGTTTGCAATCCTCCCCATAAAATAGGGTTATTACTATCGATATGAAGTATTTTAATGCTTTCTGGTTTCAACATTTTTTTCTTAATTTAATATTGCTCAAAGTTACAAATTTGATTTGGAAACAAGACTCCCCTTAATGATGAAAGCAATTCCTCAACCCATTGCGCGGTTGCAGCTGTTCGCGTAGTCGAAATCAATCTCCGCAATATAACAGAGAGCTCTCCGCCAATAAAAAAAGGGTCTTATCAACCTGATGCTGATAAGACCCTTTGTTAATGAAGGCAAGTCAAGATTTAGCTTACCCCTTAATTTGTTTCAATGAAGTTTTAATTCCGCGTATCAAAGACGAACTGAATCCGTGCATTTCCATTTCGTTCAATCCCGCAATCGTACAACCTTGTGGTGTGGTAACACGATCAATCAATTGTTCTGGATGTACCTGTTCTTCCATGATCATTTCGGCAGCTCCTTTTACAGTTTGTGCAGAAATTGCCAATGCTGTTTTCCAGTCAAAGCCTATTTCGATTCCTGCTTGCATCGAAGCGCGAATATAACGCAAGGCAAAAGCGGTTCCTGAGGCAGCAAGAACAGTAGCTGCATCCATCAATTTCTCGTCTATAATCGGCGCTGTTCCCAAATCTTCGAAAAGTGCGACTACATATTGCGCTTTCTCTTTGTCCTTTTCATGGAAAGCGATGCAGGTTGCCGATGCGCCAAATTGTGATGCGATATTAGGCATGATTCGAATGGCACTATTCGAAGCCCCTATCTTGTTTTGCAAATTCTCTATTGACAATCCACTCACGGCTGACGCTAAAACCTTGTTATTAATTTGTGGTAAAATTTCCGCCAAAACAATATCTACCTGATAAGGCTTTATGGTAAGGATAATGATATCTGCCTCCTGAATTCCGTCTGTATTATCAGAAGAAACAGTGACACCCAATTCCTCCAAATAAAGAATACTTGCCGTATTTCTTCTAGTAATTGTAATTTGATTTCCTTGCGAAAATTTTAATATCCCTTTTGCGATTGCAACGCCTAAGTTTCCCCCTCCGATTATATGTATTTTCATTATGGTTGTGGTTTTCCTTTCCTTGACCGGTTACAAATACGAAGTAAACGCTACGGAAAGTGTTAAGTGGTTATAGTTTTTTGGTTGTTTAGTTAGTCTTAAAATCCTAGAATCATTTTTGCTATAGAAAAATAAATTAAAATTCCGCAAATATCATTGCTTGTAGTTATAAACGGGCCGGTCGCCAATGCGGGATCAATGCCAAATTTATCAAGTAATAATGGTATAAATGTACCTATAAGAGAAGCGATAATAATTACTGAAACTAATGCGCTAGTGATAACAACCCCAATTATCGGTGGTTCATCCAAAAGGAAATAACTTCCCAAAAACAGAATGATTGCCAGAATACCACCGTTTAACAAACTCAAAGACACCTCTTTTACGAGGCGGTTAAACAAGGAGCCGCTCAATGTATTATTAGCTATACCCTGAACTATTATTGCCGATGACTGCACTCCTACATTTCCCGCCATAGCAGCGATTAAAGGAGTGAAAAAGAATAAATTTCCGTGTTCAGCCATAGCCCCTTCAAATAAACCCAATACGCGAACGGTAATAAAACCACCCAAAAGTGCTAAAACTAACCATGGTAAGCGTGCTTTGGACAATTCTAAAATACTATCATCTGCTTCTACATCATTTGAGATACCCGCAGCCAACTGATAATCTTTGTCCGCTTCATCCCTAATAACATCTATAATATCATCAATGGTGATACGACCTACTAATCGTCCCATAGCATCGACCACTGGAATAGCCTCTAGGTCATATTTTTGCATAATCCTAGCAACCTCAACATCTTCAGCATCAACATTAACCGAGGTCACTTTTTTAATATAAATTTCGGCAATCGGTGTTTTGGTCGACGTAGTCAGCAAGTCTTTAAGTGATAACCTCCCTTTTAACCTGTTTTCATCATCAACAACGTAAATGGAATGTACACGTGATACGTTTTCCGCCTGAGCACGCATTTCCTTTACACAAGTAAGCACACTCCAATTTTCATTAACTTTCACGAGTTCCTTTCCCATCAAACCACCGGCAGTATCCTCGTCATAACGCAAAAGATCAATAATATCCTTTGCATGCTCTAAATCGTCCAGCTCAGAGATTACCTCTTCTTTTTTGGACTGCGAAAGCTCCGCGATGATATCAGCGGCATCATCCGTGTTTAACTCATCCAGTTCTTCGGCAATCTCTTTGGCAGAAAGTCTTTTTAAGATATTCTCCCGTAAATCATCCTCCAGTTCCAGAAGGATTTCCGAAGTTTTTTCGGAATCTAATACTTTAAAAATATAGGTTGCCTCATCAAAATCAAGCTCGTCCAAAATCTCGGCGATATCAGCATGGTGCAAATCGCTAAGAAGGCGAGATAATTCCTGGTCTTTCTTATTAACAATGTGTTGCTCTAACTCGAGTATCAGGTCTTTGCTGATTTTAAATTCCATCGGCTTCTATTTTTTGAGTAAGTTCTATAAACTGTGCTACATCCAGCTGCTCTGGACGAAGGTCAAAGATAGGATCTTCTCTTAAACTATCTGACAGGTTTAATGTCTTTAAACTGTTACGCATAGTTTTTCTTCGTTGTTGAAATGCTGTTTTTACCACTGTGAAAAATAACTTTTCGCCGCAAGGCAAACTATAATCCGCTTTCCTGCGCAAACGTAAAACACCCGATTTTACCTTTGGTGGCGGAATAAAAACAGTTTCATCAACAGTGAACAAATATTCTGCATCATAAAATGCCTGCACTAAAACGGATAATATTCCGTAAGCTTTTGTTCCTTTTTTTTCACAGATTCGTTGCGCCACTTCTTTCTGAAACATCCCCGCAAATTCGGGAATCTGGTTGCGATATTCCAATGCTCTAAAAACGATCTGGGTCGAAATATTATAAGGAAAGTTCCCGATGATCGCAAATTGCTTTCCTTCGAAAGTTTCATTAATATCATACCTAAGGAAATCCTTAGATATAATTCTATCTTTTAACTTGGCATAATTCTCTTCCAGATACGTCACTGATTCTGTATCAATTTCAATAACATAAGTATTGACAGGTTTATCTAACAAATATTTTGTCAAAACACCCATTCCCGGACCTATCTCTAATAAATCTTCATATCCTTCCAGGTTCAGAGTATCCGCGATGTCCTTAGCGATACTTTCGTCCTTCAAGAAATGCTGCCCAAGATGTTTTTTGGCTTTTACTTTTTCCATTTTTTATGTTTAAAGTTTAAAGTTCCAAGTTTAAAGTTTACCAACTCAAAACTTATTCTCTCTAGACTATTTTTAAGTTAGATGAGGCCACTCACTTCTTCTATCTGTATCTTATAATTACCTATTTGATGTACTAAACTGAATACTGTTTACTTTCCGCTAATGGTCTGAAATCAATTCCAACTCAGTACTGAAAGCGAGCATTTTATCTCCAAACAAGCTTGCTCCTTCTTCTCTAAATCTGGGTGCGTCTTCCAGATAGTATTTTTCTAGAGTTTCTTTGCTGTCAGTCGTGTACTGTGCCGAGTAGGTTACGCCGCCCATTTCTTCCTCGATCAAAACCCGAACCAATCGAGCAGAAGAAAACTTTCCAGTCGCTAAAATTTCTGGAATGTGCTTGTGTTGCATCCAAATCATCCATTGATCATGAACGCTTTCATGTATGTTTGTGGTAACGTTGTATATTATCATTTTTTCAATTGGGTTAAATCGGTTAATTGTTTAAACAGTTATTCGATTAGTATATTAAGGTGTTTTATAAATTTGTATCTCCTCTTAATTTTCTAAAACTCTTTCTAGCTTCTACGAAATAAATACTATCCTGATGATCAAAAATTATCTTTTCGTATAGTGGTTTGGCTTTTTCAGCTGCTGCCAGTTTTTTATTAAAAATTTCTGCCGAAAAAAACAAAGCTTCATCAATATAAATTCCGGCACTGTGATGCTGTATTATTTCTTGATATTGGCTTAAAGCCAAATTATAATCTCCCGTTTTTTCATAAATTTTCCCAAGTCGCAATAATGTTACCGACTCTATCTCCTGTCCTTTATACTTCTCTAAAACAGATTGAAACTGCGTGATGGCTTCCTTGTTTCTATTTTGGTACAATAGGTAGTCTCCCTTGGCGAATTCCTTCAATGCCGTTTGTGTCGAATCGGCGACAGTATTGTCATTTATCAAAAGAAAGTACTCCAAAGCGTCGTTAGCAATCAATTGCGTATTGGCAGATTTCAATTCCTTGAACTGCTTCAGTGCCCAAACGAAATCGGTTTTAAAATAACTAGTTTTAGCCGCTTTCAAACTCGCTTCATGAGCGACCTCATCATTTTTCAAATTCGTCTCTATTTGAGAATAATAAAGCAATGCCTGATTAAATTTTTCTTCGAAAAGTAAAATATCCGCCAATTCCATTTTTGCCTGCGCTACTTGATAATCGTTCAGTTGTAGGTCGAGCGTTTTCTTTATAATTGCTTTTCCTTTTTCTGGATCCTTCAAATTAAACGCCACAAAATGTGCTTGAATTAATTGCAAAGGTAAGCTAAAAGGACTTATTTCATATTCCGTAAGTAAACTGGACAGTTCCGCATTTATAGCAACAAAATCTTTGTCTTGCGCCTTGTCTATTTTCATTTTGATCAAATAAGTCTGCGCTTGAATAAGCAGCCCTATATCCTTAGTGTTCTCTATCACAAATCCCAAAATTTCTTTGGCAATATCCTCATCTCCTTCCTCTATGGATAAGTTTGCTAGGTTCACAATATTAGAAAGTGATTCCGGGTTGCGCTTGTAAATGGCTTTTTCCTGAATAAAGGCCTTAGAAAACTCTTTTTGTTGAACGTAGAACCAACTTAAGTAATGGTTCCAGAAAAGATCTTGATTTTTTTGAACTCGGATAATTAATGCTTTTCGCATCGCCTCATTAAAATTAGCATCGCTATCTTCTGACATGAAACGGGACAATTGATTCTGGATCAGTATTGAGTTTTGGGGATTTGCGAAAGCTTCGTCAAGAAAAGTAGAAATCATCATATCCGGATTTCCTAATTGCCCGTAAAGCAGACCTTTTTGGAAATTAAAATTAAGATTAGGCTGTACATCTGTTGCAGTTTGATATGATCTCAATGCCCTTTCTAGCAATACTTTTTTCTCAAATGAAGCGGCTATTCCATAAACTTCATTCGGATTTTTTTTGATTCTTTCTATAGCCTTGTCGTAATAAATTAAGGCCTCATCCTCTTTTTTTTGCAATTGGAAGTTATACCCCAACTCGACCAAAACGTTCCCTTGATTGTATTTGTCTAAGCGAGACTGTATTGCTTTTTCGGCAACATCGTATTGTTCTAATTGCTGGTAACAATCTATCGTTCTCAGAAAATATTGCATGTTTTGAGGAACGCTTACTAGTAATTCCTCAAAACCAATTTTCGCTTTTTCAAAATCGCCTTTGTCATAATAATATTCCGCCAATTGCTCGTTTTGAGAAAAACAAACTAATGAAAAAAACAGAGTGATATTTAGAAAGAGTTTTTTCATTATTAATTGCCGTTTGTGTCTTCAAATATCTATTTATTGACCATATAAGTCATGTAAGCTTTAGCACAGCTTAATTTTAGGAACCTGCAAACTTACATGGCTTATATGTTTAATTTTTTAATCTATAATATCAAATCCGCAATATGGACGCAAAACTTCAGGTATTACGATTCCATCCGCAGTTTGGTAATTCTCAAGAATTCCTGCTAAAACCCTTGGCAAAGCCAAAGAACTTCCGTTCAAGGTGTGTGCCAATTGGTTTTTACCATCCTTGTCTTTGAAACGCAATTTCAACCGATTTGCTTGAAAGGTTTCGAAGTTTGAAACTGAAGATATCTCTAACCAACGGTCTTGTGCCGTAGAAAAAACTTCAAAATCATAGGTCAATGCCGATGTAAAGCCCATATCGCCTCCACAAAGACGCAATATTCTATAGGGCAACTTCAACTCGTTTAGAATTTCTTTTATATGTTCTACCATTGCGTCCAAAGCTTTATAAGAGTTGTCTGGGTGCTCCACACGCACAATTTCCACTTTGTCAAATTGGTGTAAACGGTTCAGTCCACGTACATGTGCACCGTAAGAACCTGCTTCACGTCGGAAACAGGGTGTGTAAGCAGTAGTTAAAACCGGCAATTCATTTTCGGAAAGGATTACGTCCCTGAACATATTGGTTACAGGAACCTCAGCCGTAGGGATTAAGTATAAATCATCCGCAGCATCATGATACATTTGGCCTTCTTTGTCCGGCAATTGTCCTGTTCCATAAGCAGACGCTTCATTTACTACATGGGGAACCTGAACTTCATTGTAACCAGCAGCTGTATTTTTATCTAAAAAATAGTTAATCAAAGCGCGTTGTAAACGTGCTCCTTTTCCTTTATAAACTGGAAATCCTGCACCCGCGATTTTTACTCCCAATTCGAAATCAATGATATCGTATTTTTTTACTAATTCCCAATGCGGTTGTGCACCTTCATGCAAAACGGGAATAGCACCTTCTTCAAACACATTTATGTTTTCCTCTGGAGTTTTTCCTTCTGGAACAATATCAGCTGGAAGATTGGGTAATGTATATAGTTTTTCTAAAAGTTCTTGAGCAATAACGTCCGCTATTTCAGCTAAACCTTTACTTTTCTCTTTTAATGAAACTGTTTTTTCTTTAAGTATCGCGGCTTTTGATTTCTCTCCGGCTTTCATCATTTCGCCAATATCTTTGGATAACTTATTAGATTCAGATAAAATACCGTCTAACTCGACTTGAGTAGCACGACGTCTTTCGTCCAGTTTTACAACCTCTTCAACAACACTGGTGGCATCCATATTCCTTTTTGCCAAAGCGTGGATTACTTTTTCCTGATTCTCTCTAATAAATGCGATTTGTAACATAGCTTGATTTTTATAACTCTACTTATATATTAATGGAAGCAAATTTAATGAAATGTTTGGTAGAAAAGGGACAAAAGTTCACCCAAAAGTCTAAAGTCAAAACTCATAAAGTCAAAGGCTCAGTGACAACTTAATTTTACCAGCACTTTAGTCAGGTTTAATGGATGCTGAAAAAACAATTGAATTCAGTGTGAAACAATTTTAAGACTTTTGACTTGGCCTATGCCCTTTTGATCTCGTGTCCAACAAACTCTTCCAAAACGGCAAACATATCGTCTACTGTAAGCACTTCAAAATCGGGATGTGATTTTAAAAAATTAGCATTCAAGACCACTAAATTTTCTTCGATTGAGGCAAAGGATTGTGCATTAAGGACATCTCTTGTTGGATTTACGCCTTCTAGCTTTCCTTTCAGGAATTTATTCAATTTTACGCTGCTCATCAAGCTGACTTTTTTGCATTGTTGTTGGAATAATTCCAAATGCTTTTCGGCACTAACCAAAGCCAAAGCTTCTTCCACTAATTCATTTAGTTCTTTATCCCAACGTGAATTGTATACAAATTGAGCGAAATTTCCCTCGGTACATTGCGCTGTATAATAATCCAAATAATAGCTCATTATTGCGTCTTCGTGAATTAAATCGTCATCAACTCCCTCCTCGCGCATCAAGTTAATTACCGAAATGTTAGAATGGATTACGTCCTGCGGATTGTCGCTATTCATTGCTGTTTCTGAAATGATTATTTTACCGAATTCCATTTGATTTTGTTTTAAAGAGTTTGCTGCAAATTTCAGTTAAATTAAAACAGAAACGAAACACAATATAATTTATCTATCACCAGATTCACTACTATTTCTTTTCGCATTCATTTTTGTAACTAGTACTTTCAAACGCAATGCTTTTTCTTTTTTTTCTTCTTGAAGCTTAGTCTTTTTCTGATTTAGCAATTTGATATGTAAAGCCTTATTTTTAGTGTTTTTTTCCGGTCCCTTTGCCATGATTTACGGTCTTAATTAAATCCGTTACAAATGTAAAAAAAGCCTCCCTAAAAAAGTAATGCTACGCTCAACATTTTAGCAATTACATCAAACTAACCTCAATGATAATTTGTGTTTTGTTTAAATAATCATACTGTTTAGCACGATTCTCTTGCACCGATTACTTCACTTAATTTCTATTTTTAGCGGAGTTCAGTGATTATAAATATATACGGCTTGATACGCCAATTCCTTCGATATCAGTCCCAAAAGAATTTACCTTGCGCAAAGGAAAATATTGGGAACCATACTGGAAAATTCAGATACAAAGTTGTAATAGCAATAATTTACTAAATTTAATACTGTTCTTTAAACGGAACTTATTAAAAAACAAGACAATAACATGTTTGTTACCAGGTTATTGTCTTTAAAACAGTATAAGGTATACTGCTACCCACATAACCAGTTTTACTTTGAACAGCACTATTCAATGCTGCAGCTGCACTTGTTCCAAATCCAATGGTAATAGCAGTTATATTACAATTCCAGCCAGACATAGGATAGACATATCGAATGACAGCAGCGTATCGAAGAAAGCTAGTTTTATAAGTGAAAGTTGCAGTTGATCCGTATTGGGTTTTTAGGGAATTTACGGCAAGTATTTGTTCGGCTGCCAGGTTTTTCGAGTAGATAACTTTTGTATAATACCCTTTTGACATACTTGTACAATCATTGGCTCCTTTAGCGTGAGCAACATAAGTAAGCAACATATCGCCTCCTCCCGCGTTCACGCTCTGCGTGATAAATGTAATTTGATTTCCGTAAGTTGTGCCGGAAGCAGATATGGCATAGGCACGGACGTAATACCTGGTGCCGGAAATTAAACCGGTAATATTTCCACTAAAATTACCCAATCCGGAGCCCAAAGTAACTTTGGAGTTATTCGTAGTAGGATTTTGGCTGGTAGAAATACAGACTCCTCGCACACTTACTGTTGATGAGCCAGATACAGTTCCTCCTAGGGAAGCCGTATTAGTGGTAATAGCGGTAGCGATATTGGTGGTAACGCTTAATGCTGGGTTTGGATTTGGATTCGAATCTTCAATGATAACCGGATTGGTTGGGTTAGTTACTGTGGGAGCATCATGTCCCCAGGAGCGTTCATTTCCGTAATAGGTAATTCCACTGCTACCAGTAACATAAGCCCGGAAATAATAATGAATCCCATATTCTATAGGTCTTGCAATACTCTCGATTGTCCCAGTTGCTGTTCCATCCATCGTGTGGCAATCAGTAATTGTTGGACTATGAGTCGTTTTCCAGCAAACACCCCGCGCTACGATGGTTTCTGAACCGAGTTTGGTTACAATGCAGCTTAGACCATATATGTTATTTCCGCTGACTCCCGAATTTCCTGTATTGATCCAAAAAGGTGGCGCTGCAGGAGTGGTAAACGTAATCTGGTTGCTATAGATAATTTCACCCGTTTTTATCGTAATAAATGACCTTAAATAATAGACCGATGAATACGCTAAACTTTGCGGAGTATCGATTGATGAAACCGGGATCCTAATAGGAAAAGATCTAAAAATATTTACATTTGACCAAGACGAAACAGGTATACTTACATTACTGTTGTTCGCAATTGTAGGATTGGGTGTTTTACTCCAACAATAACCATAAGTACTTAAACCGTCTACAAGTGGTGTAGCTGAGCCGTCTATCATCCCTCCAGAAACAACATCATAATTATTTGCTCCATAGAGAGTTGTAAAAGTAGGCTCAAGTGTTTTTATTGAATACTCGGTAATTTCGTTCGGCAAGGTAGTGAACGACATTTCATTACCATAAATCGGGTCCCCATAATCATATTCGCTTCCAGGTATAGCATAGGCTCGGACATAATACTTAGTACCAGGCTTTAATCCCTTAAAAGTTATCATATAGTCAAAATCACCTTTGCTATTTATGATATCTGCTACAATCCCACTAATATCTGGGTTTTGTGTCGTATTTATACAAACGCCGAGTTTTGCAAAAGATAGATTGGTAGCTTTTGCACCCACAAAGACTGATGTACTATTTATTTTATCCACAAATGTTGTTATTACGACAGGAGTTTCGGGAATCACTTTTTTTACTGTAGTAAAATAAACCTGGTTGCCATAATTGGTTGATCCAGTTGTAGCAGTGGCATAGGCCCGAACATAATAGGTAGTAAAAGCATCCAAACCTGTTAAGTCACCCTGTATATTCGGTAGCCCCCCAGCATAGGAAACTGTTTTACTGTCGGCAATGGTTGGATTTGGTGCTTTACTCCAGCAAAGACCACTTTTGCTGATAGGAGTCGTGCCAGTTACAGTAGCTCTACAAAAGCCTAAATAATCTGTAATCAAGGAAACCTTTTCTGTGATAAGTATAAGGTCTGACGGGGGGGGCTGAGAAGTAGTAAAAGAAACCTCGTTACCATAAATAGTAATACCTGTATTGGTTATACAATATGCACGCACATAATAAATTGTACTGCCATTTAAACTTGTTAGGGAACTAATAAATGAACCTACACCCGTTCCATCCGTAGTTTTATTGTTAGCAATAGTTGGGTTCGGTAAATTACTCCAACAAACTCCCCTTGAAGTAACCGAAGTCCCAACGGTTAAAATTGCAATATTACCACCCGTACTTGCTGAAACTGCCGTAGGTGCAGACATAGCGGTAGTAGTAATCGTTAAAGGACTGGGTGGGATGAATGATATCTGGTTTCCGTAAACGGTGGCAGCTGAATCTGTGATGGCATAGACACGCATATAATAGGTGCTCCCAGGGTTTAATCCCGTTATCGTGCTAGTAAATAAGCCAATCCCACTACCATCCATTGTTTTGTAATCGGAAACGGTTGGATTTTGACTCGTACTCCAGCACAAGCCGCGTTCAGTAATAGAACCAAAGCCCGTTGTAGTAATATTGCCGCTGGCACTTGTACTGGTAGCAGTAAGATTTGCCACATTATTTGTAGTAATAACTACATTTAAAGGCTGAGCAGTGGTGAAATTATTTTCATTACCGTAAATGGTTTTTCCTGAAGCAATCGTAGCATAAGCACGTACATAATATTTTGTAACCGCATTCAAACCGGTTAAAGCGGTGGTAAAAATACCCATCCCGTTGCCATCGGTGGATTTACTATTGGCTATTGTAGGATTTGGATTGATACTCCAGCAGACTCCCCGTGAATTAACCACCATCGTTCCACCAGTCAGGTCAGCGATCGTTCCACCTGAAATAGCAGAAGAGGTGGTAATTGCAGAAATCGCAGTGGATGTAACTGTTACACCTTCTAATGAAGTAAAACTAAGTACATTTCCATATGAAGTTTTACCAGTACCTGAAGTGGCATAAGCCCTTACAAAATAAGTAGTCCCAGCAATTAGACCCGATAAAGAACTGACGAAATTTCCGATACCCGTACCATTCGAGGTTTTACTATCTGTGATCGTTGGTAAGGGAGCAGTACTCCAGCAAATTCCGCGCGCTGCAACTGTTCCGGTTCCGGTTATATGTATGTTTCCGCCCGAATTTGCAGTAGTAACTGAAACCGCTGAAACTGTAGTAGTTTGAATACTGAATGTATAACTAGGAGAAGTTTCAAAAGTAGTTTGTTCGCCATAATAGGTGATACCATTGCTAGCTGTAACATATGCTTTCAGGTAATATATTTTTTCTGATATTAAATTGGCTAAAGAACTCGAATAAGTTCCAGCCCCGATACCATCTGTAGTTTTACTATCGGCTATGGTTGGATTCTGGCTGGTATTCCAGCAAACTCCTTTAGCAAGAACTGTTTCTGTTCCATTCAGTGTAATATTACCACCTGCTGTAGCTGTAAAAGCCGTAATATTAGATGCATTAACTGTTGATATTGTTACTGATGGTAGAGTTGTTACTGTTATTTCATTGCTATATATTACTATTCCACCATCGGTAATGGTATAGGAACGTATATAATAAGTTGTGTTTTCTGTAAGCCCTGAAATGATGCTATTAAACGTGCTTATACCAATACCATCTGATGTTTTGCTATCATTAATTTTCGGATTATTTGATTTACTCCAGCACATACCTCTTGCAGCAACTTTTGCATCCCCTCCTAATCTACTTATTTGCCCATCCAAATTAACAACGGAAGCATTAAATGAACTAACAACAGGTGTATTAACTACAAGTCCTGTATCCGTACTTATGGTAATCGCTTTAATAATAGAATAAATTGGGTCGCAAGCTTCTTCCGTTACTATAGCTCTAAATTGAGTGTTAACAAGAGGTTTTACCCACATATTATTTATTGTTCCGCCAGCTATATCTACCCAAGTAGTTCCATTAACAGATTCCTGCCATTTTATAGCTCCCCTATAGGAATTCGTAACAGAGAGTTGAACAGAATCACCTTTATAAATAGTTTGACCAGTTACAATATTGGAAGAGTAGATTGTTTGTAAAACCAATAAAATTAGAATCCAATTGTTTTTCTTTAAGTATGTTTTTTTCATAATACAGTTAAAAAAGAAAATTAGTATGATTATTGTATCATTATCGATTTAAAAATGTTTAGCTCGTCGCCAGACAACCTTAAGAAATACAGTCCCGTGGATTTAGAAGGCAGGTTGATGGACTTATTCCATTTATTCCAGTACTCAGAAACGCTTTCCGAATAAATTAACATACCGATAGCATTAAATACTTCAATCAGAACAGCACCTTCACCTAAACTTTTTTCAGATGTTATTATGAAGCTGCCATTATTGGGATTGGGGAAAATCTGAAGATTTTTTTCATCTTCCACATCCTCTATTCCAAGCGAATTAATTGAAATGACTATCGAGGAGGTTTTATTGCATTTTTTACCATCACTCAAGGTAAGCGTATAAGTTGTTGTTTGTGAGGGACTTGCTATAGGATTTGCAATAGTTGTTTGACTTAAGCCTTCAGCTGGAGCCCATAAATAAGTATAAATACCTGAACCACCAGAGGCTGTAGGAGTACCTCCTAATATGGTTTGGCTACCTTGTGAAATAGTTTTATCTGATCCCGCATTAGCAACTAAAGGAGGAGACTGATTAATTGTGAATTGTAATGTGATTTGTGCTTTTAACGGACAAAATCCTAAGCAAATAACCACTATAAACAAATAAAAATCTCTCATAAGTTAAAATAATATTAATAAAAAGATTTGCAAGACTCTGTACCTGAAAAAAAAATAATTTCGAAATATATTATATTTTTCTTTCTTTTCCTATTTTTAACCTTATTTTTTGAAATTGACTGAGTTCCGTTTATTAGTTTTAGATTGAAACTATATACTACCAACGTTGCTACTATATGTTAAATAATTCTTAAACAGGTGGATGTAAATAAACATTTTGATTTATGATATTATTTATTGGTCCTCCAGAGATGAATTTTTTGCTAAATTGAGCAGGATTAAAGCATCGATACTTGAAAAGATCTTGTTTTAAACCTCTCAAAAGTGTCCATAATTTCCTTAGATTAAGAACTAATCATATAGTTTAGAAAAAAGTATTTCTCTTGTTTTTCTTCAATTTCCATTCTATCATTTTTATTTTATACAGTTCTTTTAACATTACTTTATTCTCAAGAGTTTAAAAAAAACTACCCAAGTAATTTCAGTTTTGTTACTAGTATTACTATTCTGATGCGTTTTTTACCACTATTTCACACCGGTTTTGTTCCGGTTTTGTTTAAAAAAATACTTTTTCAGTTTCGAACTCTATGTTATCGAGCATCACATTATTAAATTCTTTTATCTCTCGTTCATTTATAATTTCAAACTTAAATACTCTATCAATTTATAAACTTAGCAAAGATGTGAGTCTAGATAAAAGTGGAAATCTTTTTACTTTTTCTTTAAAAAGTAAAAGATTAGTTCACCACGCTCTTATTCACAGCGGAGTTCAGTGAATATATTTACACCGGATAGCAGGACATAGAAGATTCAGCGAAGCTAAATAGCCCCAAATAAAATTCTATTGCTTATTTTTGCATCCAATAAAATTGAATCATGATACAGAATCCAAAAAGATATACGATTACAGCAGCATTACCTTATACGAACGGACCAATTCACATTGGCCATTTGGCTGGTGTTTATGTGCCTTCAGATATTTATTCTCGTTACCTGAGATTGCAGGGAAAAGACGTTTTGTTTGTTTGCGGAAGCGACGAGCACGGTGTTGCTATTTCCATGAAAGCCAAAAAAGAAGGCATAACGCCTCAGGAAGTAATTGATAAATATGATGGCATTATTCGTAAATCATTTTCTGATTTTGGAATTTCATTTGATAATTATTCAAGAACTTCGGCTAAAATACATCACGATACAGCTTCGGAATTCTTTACGACATTATACGAGAAAGGTGATTTTATAGAACAAATTACCGAACAATTGTATGATGCCAAAGCGGATCAGTTCTTGGCAGATCGTTTTGTTATAGGAACTTGCCCAAAATGTGGTAATGAAGAAGCCTATGGTGATCAATGTGAACAATGTGGCTCTACACTTAACGCTACAGATTTAATCAATCCAAAATCGACCATTACGGGAGAAACTCCTATTATGAAATCGACTAAGCACTGGTTTTTGCCATTGGACCGTTATGAAGAATTTTTGAAAGCATGGATTCTCGTGGGGCATAAAAACGACTGGAAACCCAATGTTTACGGACAGGTTAAATCGTGGATTGACGGAGGACTAGAGCCTCGCGCGGTGACTCGCGACCTAGATTGGGGAATTGATGTTCCGGTTGAAGGTGCCGAAGGAAAAAAATTATATGTATGGTTTGACGCACCAATAGGCTATATCTCATCTTCCAAAGAATGGGCTTTACGCGAAGGAAAAGACTGGGAACCCTATTGGAAAAAGAAGGATACAAAACTGGTTCACTTTATCGGGAAAGACAATATAGTTTTCCATTGCATCATATTTCCTGCGATGTTGAAAGCTGAAGGAAGTTATATTTTGCCAGACAACGTTCCTGCAAATGAGTTCCTAAACTTAGAAGGAAATAAATTGTCGACTTCAAAAAACTGGGCGGTTTGGTTGCACGAATATTTGGAAGAATTTCCAAACCAACAAGATGTTTTGCGTTATGCCTTGACTTCTAACGCACCAGAAACTAAAGATAATGATTTTACTTGGAAAGATTTTCAGGCTAGAAACAACAATGAATTGGTTGCGATTTACGGGAATTTCATTAACCGCGTAGTGGTTTTAACCAATAAATACTACAATGGAATCGTCCCTCAACCAAATGAACTTTCAGAAGTGGACGAAGCTACTTTAACGGAATTGAAAGCATATCCTGCCGTAATTTCTAGCTCTATTGAAAGATATAGGTTCAGGGAAGCTTTGGGTGAGATGATGAACGTAGCTCGTTTGGGAAATAAATATTTGGCCGACGAAGAGCCTTGGAAAATGATAAAAACCGCCGAAAGTCGTGTGCAAACACAGATGTATGTTGCCTTGCAAATCGCTGCTGCTTTGAGTTCACTTTGTGAACCTTTCTTACCATTTACATCGACTAAACTATCTCGTATTCTAAAAATTGAAGACAAAATTGATTGGAACACTGTTTCAACTAATTCTGATTTGATTTCTGCAGGACACCAAATAGGCGAAGCAGAATTGCTTTTTGCCAAAATCGAAGACGAAGAAATTCAGAAACAAATAGACAAATTAGAAGCTACAAAAACAGCGAATAAAGCGGAAAATAAAATAGTAGAACCACAAAAAGAAGCCATTCAGTTTGATGATTTCTCTAAAATGGATTTACGTGTAGGAACGATAATAGAAGCATCGAAAATGCCGAAAGCAAACAAACTGTTGATTTTAAAAGTGGATACTGGAATCGACGTCCGCACCATCGTTTCAGGAATTGCCGAGAGTTTTAAACCGGAAGATATTGTAGGTAAAAAAGTTACGGTATTGGTAAACTTAGCTCCAAGAAATCTTCGTGGCGTCGAAAGTCAAGGAATGATTTTGATGACCACCAGTGCCGAAGGGAAATTGGTTTTTGTGAACCCAGACGCAGAAGTTACGAATGGTGAGACTATAAATTAATTATATTCCTGAAGTGAATTAAATGTCAAAAAATCTATTTAGAAAATAAATATTTTTTTTGACATTTTTATTTTAATTAAAATAATACATTTACCAGAATGCATTAATTATCTTATTAAAAAAACCAACCATATTATGAGAAAAATTATATTAGCAATTTTATTGTTCTATTATGGAAGTTGTTTTTCTCAGAAACTCTTAAATTCATTTCCTCTTCCCCTAAAAAAGGACAAAGACGTTTTTCAAATAGTTGACAAAGAGACCCATATCACAACTTTTTTTGTTAGCGACAATAAGAAAGTCAAGGCTCTTTTGTTAGATCAAAATATGCAGATAAAAGACTCCATTACAACTGTAAGTCCAAAAAGCAGTAATTATAGCAATATGATTGGTTATAATAAAAGTAACGGAAACATAAGGTTATTTTGGGCTTCTGAAGATTTTAAAAACATATATGCTCAGAGCTTCAATTTTAAATCTAAAAGTATAGGAGGAGTAACTCAACAATTGCCTTTACTAAATGAAAAAGTTTTAGGCAACTTCTCAGAGAATAACAAATTATATCTTTTGACTATAGTAGAGAAAACCTCTATGCTGAGGTTATATGTTTTTGACGAAAATTTCATTATTAAAGCGTATGCTATTGATTTAAAAGAACGAAAATTCTACGATGAAAATTTTAAGCTTTCCCCACTTTATGACAACGTTCTTTCGCCTGAATTTGGCAATACTCAAATTGTAAATCTTGATGTCCCTTCCAGATTGAGCGGAGCTGCAAATAGGAGAAAAATTTATTCAAATAAAAAAGAAATCACAATAGCTTTAGACCATAATATCAATTTCACTCAGTTAATTGTAATTGATTTAGAAACTCTTAAAACAGAAGTCAATCTTATCACTATGCCCTTTATTGAAGATTCCGATCCTCAAAATACTAAAACAAATTCTTTTCTTTTTGAGGATAAGATTTATCAAATAAAACTTACCCGAAAGAAAATGAAAATCGATTTGAAAGATTTGAACGGTACTTTAATAAAGGAATACATGATAAATGACAGCATCGATTTGGGGTTAAAAAACGCAAAAATACTAAAAACAGGAGATGACTTTGGACGAGATAAAATCATTGAGAAACCTTTACAATTCCTTTCAGAGGTTTACAATAAAAACTTAAGCATTAATTGTGTTAAGTATGGAATTGATTCCTTTGTAACTTTTGGCGCTGTCCCCGTTATAAATAGATCTCAATCCTATCATAATTTTAATCTGATGTCGACGATGCGACAGAATATGACGCCACACAATTCTATGAATATGCAAATGCAAATAAAGAACTTTGGCGGGCGTCCAGGGCCAAGTCCACAATTTACTGAACAGTTTATTTATCTACAAAAACCTTTTAATCCTTTTTCAACACCCGAAGAAGTATATTGCAGTGTTATCTTAGATAGAGAAGGAAATTTTTTAGATAGAAACACCGATGATTTCATAGTGAATAAGCTAGGAGCATTTTATAATAGTCTACAAGATATTTCTACTGAAACACTTTTTAAAGTGGATAATAATTATTATTTAGGATATTATGATAATAAAAACAAGAAATATATAATTAGAAACTTCGCTGATTAAAAAATGACGAATACAAAACCAAGATTAGCACTTGCTTTCGGAATACTTTGTATTTCGATTTTCCCAATATTGGTTAAAATCAGGCTGACTCCTGGGTTAATTTCAGCATTTTACAGGATGGCAATTGCTGTTTCCTTGCTATTACCCTATGTGTTGATCACTAAAAAATTTAAACTCCCAGAAAAAAAATATTTAATACTAGCGGTTCTTTGCGGAATACTATTCGCTTCGGATGTAGCAGTCTGGAATATAGCCATTCAGGAATCCAGTGCTACACAGGCATCATTACTGACCAATTTATCCCCGCTTTGGGTGGGTATCATTTCTTACGTGTTTTTAAAAACTAAACCGGCGACTAATTTTTGGATAGGAACAACAGTAGCTTTATTTGGAATGGCGATGTTAGTAGGTTTCCAGTTTTTTCTGAAGTTAGATTTTGACAGTGCCTTCATACTCGCAGTTCTATCAGGGATATTTTACTCTATTTATTTATTGGTCAGTAAAAAAGCACTTACCCATATTGACGTTCTTTCCTTTATGGTTATTAGTTTGCTAGCATCCACAATATATCTAGCTATAATATGCATTGTTATCAAAGAACCCTTTTCAGGCTTTTCTGATCTGGGATGGATGGTTTTATTTATTCAAGCCGTGGTATGTCAGTTGATGGCATGGCTATCGATTAGTTACGCAACTCAACACATGCGCCCCACCCGCATTTCCCTAAGTTTACTGGGGCAAGCGGTACTAACTTCTATTCTGGCTTGGCTGTTTTTAGATGAAAAAATAACTTTTAACATGATTATTGGCGGTATAATTTTACTTCTAGGAATCCGAACTACATTTTACACAAAGACACTTTCAATAAAAAATATTTTTAACAAAACAACGGCCGATTCTTCTTTGGCAACACAAAAAAAAGCATGAAAAATTTAAAAGTAATAGCTTTCGATGCAGATGACACGCTATTTATCAATGAAACTTATTTTGATGAAACAGAGAAAAAGTTCTGCGCATTAATGGAAGATTATTTATCGCACCAAGGGATTTCACAACAACTTTTCAAAGTAGAGATTGACAACCTTAAACTATACGGTTATGGTATAAAAGGCTATATCCTCTCGATGATTGAAGCTGCGATGAATATCTCTAACAATACCATTCCAATCGAAATTATAGAAAAAATCGTTCAGTACGGAAAAGAGTTACTCGAAAAACCAATTGTTTTATTGGACGGAGTTGAAGAAACCTTGGCGGCTCTTCACGGAAAGTACAAACTTGTTGTGGCTACAAAAGGAGATTTATTAGACCAGCGCAGAAAACTTCATGATTCCGGTCTAGGTCATTACTTTCATCATATTGAAGTGATGTCAGACAAACAAGAAGTTGATTACTCGGATTTGATAAGACGATTGGAGATTCAGCCTGATGAGTTTTTCATGATTGGAAATTCTCTTAAATCGGATGTTTTACCGGTTTTAGCCATCGGAGGACATGCGGTACATATTCCTTTTCACACTACATGGGCACATGAAAAAGTTGATCATAAAATTGTGCATGAAAAGTTTTGGGCTTATGAAAAAATAACCGACGTACTAAAAAGCTTAGAATAACCGCCATACCTCTACTAGTAAAAACCCTGAATTACAGTTTTCTTTTGATTTTCACAATAAAATTAGCTTCAATATCGCTTATTCAACGAAGGATTAATCATGAATCGCTTCCAGAAATTTAAGTATGTTGAAGCTATCTACTGAAAAAACGATAATAGACCATTAAAAATACAAATAAAATATTGTATTTGTATTATAAATACTAATTGTCAAATAATTAACTGTTAGAAATTTCTTAATAATTTGTATGTCGTAAATTTGTATAACTAAAATTATAACAAATAAAATTATGAAAAAAATCATACTATCGTTAGTTTTTGCTGCGGCATTTACAACATTAAGTGCTCAAACAGAAAATGAAAAGACAGTTGCCAATGGCGAATTTAACAAATGGTCCATTGAGTTGGCTGGCGGATTCAATAAACCACAACGACCAATGACTTCCGGTTTTGCCACATCAACTCCAAGTCCTTACGTTATTGATTTAGGGGCAAGATACATGTTTAACAACAAGTTTGGTTTAAAAGCTGACTTTGGATATAACAGCTTTGAAGGAAATGACGACTCACAATCTTTTGACACTAAATACTACAGAGCTGACATCCAAGCAGTAGCTAACTTAGGTAGAATTATGAACTTTGAATCATGGACTAATACCCTTGGTCTATTAGGACACGCTGGTTTTGGTTTAGCTCAATTAGAAGATCAAAACTCTGCATTAAAAGACAGAATGGGTAATTTTATGGCAGGTGTAACCGGTCAGATCAAACTGAGTGATAGAGTTGCTTTAACAGGAGATTTTACAACTATTCTTAATGCAGCGCAAGATGCAGGATTTGATGGCGCAAGTACTCGCGCAAGTAGAGGTTTCACCGGGATACTTTTTAATGGTACAGTAGGTGTAACGGTTTACCTAGGTAAAAACGCACAACACGCTGACTGGGTTAAAATTGTAGATAAAGACGTCCTAGCTTTGACAGACAGAGTTAGTAACATTGAAGACAAAATGTTAGACACAGATAATGATGGTGTAGCTGATTATCTAGATCAGGAGGCTAACACTACTTCTGGAGCTTTAGTTAACACAAAAGGAATGTCAGTTGACACAAACAATAACGATGTTCCAGATGATGTAGAAAACTACATTATGAAAAATTATACAAGTAAAACTGACAAATCTCCTCTATTAAGCAATAATGAATTAATTACTGCTTTAATTAACGGTGGTTATGTTGCTACATATTTTGACTTTGATAGTTCTACACCCACAGAAGTTTCAAACGGAGGAATTGACTTCATTTTAACTTATTTGAGAAAAAATGCTACTGCTTCAGTTGACATCATAGGAAATGCAGACGAATTAGGAAAAACAGCTTACAACGATAAATTATCTAATGAAAGAGCGAACAACGTGAAAAGCATTTTGATAGAAGCAAATATTAACCCTTCAAGATTGAACGTAATTGCTGCTGGCGAAGACGATTCAGTAAACAAAGATTCGGAACTTGCTAGGAACCTAGTTAGAAAAGTAACTTTTGAAGTGAAATAATTTACTGTTAGATTATCCAAAAAGCCCTAAAGGACAACTCCTTTAGGGCTTTTTTATTTAGTCCTTTTAAGGTTCATCTCTTATATATTGACAATTAAAAAACAGTAGTTTTACAGTGTGAACCTCAATATTAAAGGAATAATAGTACTTTTAATCCCGCAAAAAATAACAAACTAATGAAAACCCTTTTAGATTTAGAAAATTGGCCTAGAAAAGAACATTTTCATTTCTTTAGACAGTTTGACGAACCCTTCTTTGGTGCAACTGTAGAAATCGACTGTACCGCCGCTTACGCAAATTCAAAAAAACTGGACTGCTCTTTTTTTATATATTATTTGCACAAAACTCTGGTTGCCGTCAATACTATTGAGCCATTTCGCTATAGAATTTCAGATGACAAAATCTATATAAACGATAGAATCGATGCCTCAGCAACTATAGGAAGACCGGATGGTACATTTGGGTTTTCATTGATAGAATATAACCATAGCTTTGATATTTTTAAAGCAAACGCTTTGGCTGAAATAGAACGAATCCAAACTACGACAGGGCTTTTTACCCGAAGTTTTGAATCTGACAATGTAATTCATTTTTCGGCTATTCCTTGGCTAAATTTCACTTCCCTTTCACACGCTAGAAGTTTCTCAGCCCCGGACAGTTGCCCGAAAATTTCGTTTGGGAAAATGATGGTTGCAGAAAACGGCAAGAGAACGATGTCTATGTCTATTCATGTACACCACGGATTGATTGATGGCCTGCAGCTTGGAAGCTTTGTAGATTACTTTCAAGAGATTATGAATCAATAAAAATATGATTACATATAAGTTAAATCCCGAAAAATGAATTTTACTACTTTTAGTACTAGTATAAAAGATTCAATTCTCATCAAATAATTCCCTCCATGTTCCCAATAGCATTTCATCCCATATATCAGCATCCGTTACCAGAAGGACATCGTTTTCCCATGTTGAAATACGAATTGCTTCCTCAACAATTATTATATGAAGGAACCGCTTCAGAATCTAATTTTTTTCAGCCTGAAGTTTGTGATTTAAATCATGTTTTAGCAATCCACAAAAAAGAATATGTAAATGATTTAGTTAATCTAACTTTAGACCCAAAAGCAGCACGGAAAATTGGATTTCCGCTTTCGAAAGAACTTGTAGAACGAGAATTAAGGATCGCACAAGGAACCATTTTATGTGCTCAAAAATCATTCGAAACAAAAGTATCTTTTAATATTGCAGGCGGCACGCATCATGCTTATTCTACTCATGGTGAAGCTTTTTGTTTGTTAAATGATCAAGCTATTGCTTCTCAGTTTCTATTAGACAATAAACTTGCTAAAAAGATTCTAATCGTAGATTTGGATGTACATCAAGGAAATGGAACGGCTGAAATTTTTCAAAATAATCCAAATGTGTTTACTTTCTCAACGCATGGAAAAACCAATTATCCATTTAAAAAAGAAACATCTGATTTAGATATCGCTTTTGATAATGATACAACTGATGATGAATTCCTCCAAACAATTGCAAGCGTCATTCCGAGATTAATTGAAACTCAAAAACCTGACTTTATCTTTTATTTAGCTGGAGTTGACATTTTAGCTTCTGATAAGCTCGGCAAGTTAGCTTGCTCAGTTCAAGGCTGTAAAAAAAGAGACGAACTGGTTTTTGAACTTTGTTCAAAACACCAAATTCCAGTGCAAGTCTCTATGGGTGGTGGGTATTCTCCAGAAATTAAAACTATTATTGAAGCACATGCCAATACTTATAGAGCTGCCAAAAACATTTTTTAAATAATCGATAACGGCTAAATGACGCTCTTTAAATAGTTGATGATGCTAGTGGATATTAAAAAAATGCACGGACTTCTTTAGCAGAAATCCGTGCATTTAAAAACTTACTACTATTTTCCTAATAGCAGCACTTCATTTGCTACTACCTCGGTAACATAGCGTTTCTCACCATTTTTATCCTCATAGCTTCTGTGCGTCAATTTCCCATCGATAGCAATTTCTTTGCCTTTGGTTACGAATTTTTCTATGATTTCGGCAGTTTTACCCCAGGCAACTACTTTGTGCCATTCCGTTTGCTCTACTTTCTCCCCTTTGTCATTTTTGTAGCTGTCGTTTGTTGCGATTGTTAAGTTCGCTAAGACCTTACCACCTTCAAAGGTTTTGATTTCTGGATCATTCCCTACGTGTCCAATTAACTGTACTCTGTTTTTCATTGCATTCATGGCGTGTAAAATTTAAATGTTTATGTTAGATTAAAACTCCTGTCGATTATACTTCGATTTCGACATTGCAAAGATTAGACAGCTTCACAAACTTATTCGGTTAGTATTCAATTACTTTCGGTTGTAAATATTTGTAAACGTTTGTAAACGGATAATAATTATATTATATTTACTAAAAATTGAATACAATATGCCAAATACAATACAATCTATTGAATTAAGAAATTTAAAAATAGAGGATTACAAACAGTTAAAAAAATCCATGGTTGAATCTTACCCAGAAATGGCTGATTCATTTTGGCAAGAAGAACAGTTAGAGATTTTATTAAAAAAGTTCCCAGAAGGACAACTTGTTATCGTAGTTGATGGTATTGTTGTTGGTTCCGCTCTATCTATTTTAGTAACAGAAGATTTTGCTTTCAAAACTAGGACGTACAAAAATATTACTGGTAATTATACTTTTTCAACTCACGACTCAAATGGAGAAGTTATTTATGGAATTGATGTTTTTATTAATCCAAAATACCGTGGACTCCGACTAGGAAGACGTTTATATGATGTGCGAAAAGAGCTGTGCGAACAATTAAACCTGAAATCAATCATTTTTGCAGGTAGAATTCCATCTTATGGAAAATACAAAGACGAAATCACACCAAAAGTCTACATTGAAAAGGTAAAGAAAAAAGAAATCTACGATCCTGTTCTATCCTTTCAATTGAGTAATGATTTCCATGAAGTTCGGGTCCTTAAGAATTATCTAGAAGGAGATACTGAATCCCTAGAATATGCTGTTTTATTGGAGTGGAACAACATATATTACGAAGATAGTCCAACCTTATTTAGTACTAAAAAAAGTGTGGTTAGACTTGGTTTAATTCAATGGCAAATGCGTTCATTATCTAATTTACACGCACTTTTTGAACAAGCCGAATTTTTTATTGATGCTGTTTCTGGCTATGAATGTGATTTTGCATTATTTCCCGAGTTTTTCACAGCGCCATTAATGGCCGATTATAATCATTTATCAGAGGCAGAAGCCATTAGAGAACTGGCAAAACATACCGAAGCGGTAAAACTAAAATTTCAAGAGTTTGCTATTTCCTATAACATCAATATTATTACTGGAAGTATGCCGTTTATAGAAAATGGACATGTGTACAATGTAGGCTTTCTATGCAAACGAGACGGGACAAACGAAATGTACCGTAAAATTCATATTACGCCTAATGAGATTTTTCATTGGGGAATCACTGGTGGAGACGCTATTCAAACCTTTGACACTGATTGTGGAAAAATAGGAATTGTGATTTGCTATGATGTTGAGTTCCCAGAACTCTCTAGATTAATGGCAGATGAAGGAATGAATATCTTATTTGTTCCTTTCCTGACAGACACCCAAAATGGATATACGCGCGTAAAACACTGTGCACAGGCAAGAGCCATTGAAAACGAATGTTATGTTGCTATTGCAGGTTGTGTGGGTAATTTGCCCAAGGTGAATAATATGGACATTCAATATGCCCAAGCAGCCGTATTTACGCCTTCTGATTTTGCATTCCCAAGTAACGGGATTAAGGCCGAAGCCACCCCAAACACAGAAATGACTTTGATTGTTGATGTTGACATCAATCTTTTAAAAGAACTGCACGAACACGGAAGTGTAAGGGTAATGAAGGACAGAAGACATGATTTATATAGTTTGAAAAAAGTATAAAAATGAAAAATTGTTTAGAATGTGCTGAGAAAATTGTGGGTAGAGAAGATAAAAAATTCTGTAGTGACGGATGTCGCAACGCCTTCAATAACAAAATAAATAAAGACAACAATAATTTTATGCGCAACATCAATAACAAGTTGCGCAAAAATTATCGTATCCTGTTAGAACTAAATACCGATGGAAAATCAAAAACAACAAGAACAAAGCTTTTAAGTAAAGGCTTCGATTTTGATTTTTTTACCAACATATTGAAAACAAAAACAGGAAACACCTACTATTTCTTATATGACCAAGGTTATCTGCACTTGGATAACGATTTCTATATGTTAGTCAAAAAAGATATTTAATGCCATAATCCCAAATTTATTACCTACATGAAAAAAAGACCTTCATCCATTTTTGCTGCTCTATTCATTCTGGCCGTTCTAAGTTTCCTCTACTTTACAATGATGCCAAAATGGACGTCAAATGACAATGTGCCTCTTTCAGAATTTTCAACTAAAAGGGCCTTCGCTACAGTAGAGGCTATTTCAAAAAAACCCCATTTTGTGGGTTCAGAGAATCACGAACTTGTTGGCAATTATCTAATAAAAGAACTGAAAAAATTAGGATTAGAAACCTCTGTACAAGAAGGGTATACGCTAACCGATTGGGGGAATCTGGTAAAATCAAAAAATATTCTGGCTCGGATAAAGGGTACTCAAAATACAAAAGCATTATTGTTGCTTACACATTACGACAGCGCTCCTCATTCTTCTTCTCGTGGCGCAAGTGACGCGGGCTCTGGGGTTGCCACAATTTTAGAAAGTCTGCGTGCTTTTTTATATTCTAAAACAGCTCACAAAAATGACATAATTATTCTTTTCTCGGATGCCGAAGAATTAGGGTTAAACGGGGCAGCACTTTTTGTAACAGAACATCAATGGGCAAAAGAGATTGGATTAGTTTTAAATTTTGAAGCTAGAGGAACTTCCGGTCCAAGCTATATGTTAATGGAAACCAATAATGGTAATGCAGGTCTGGTAAAAGAGTTCTCAGCAGCAAAAACTGATTTCCCAGTAACCAATTCTTTGATGTATAGTATTTATAAAATGCTTCCCAACGATACCGATTTGACCGTTTTTAGAGAAAAAGGCAATATTCAAGGCTATAATTTTGCATTTATTGACGACCATTATAATTATCATACTGCTCAGGATGATAGCAAGCATTTAAATAAAAACACATTGGCTCATCAAGGCAGCTACTTAATGCCTTTGCTAAGTTATTTTTCTGATGCTAATCTAAATAGCAGTAAAGTTGAAAATGACGACATCTATTTTACGATTCCTTATGCATTTATACATTATCCTTTTAGTTGGACTTTTCCACTGCTGTTAGTTGCACTACTCCTTTTTGTGTTATTAGTTTTTATAGGAATCGCAAAACGACTGCTGTCTTTTTCAATAATTATAAAAGGTTTCGTTCCTCTTTTAGGCTCTGTAATTACCGCTGGATTAGTTACTTTTCTTGGCTGGAAAGGACTATTCATGGTTTACCCACAGTACAAGGATCTACTAAATGGTTTTACCTATAATGGGTATACCTACATTACTGCTTTTGTTTTATTGAGTTTGGCAATTTCTTTTGGCTTTTATCAAAAACTATCCGTCCGAAAAAGAACAATGAACCATTTTGTGGCGCCATTATTTCTATGGATACTCTTCAATGGGTTTATTGCATTTTATTTAAAGGGTGCCGGGTTTTTAATTATTCCAGTATATTTTGGGCTTTTTACTTTTGGGCTTTTTATTATCAGACAAAAATCAAATGTGCTTTTAAACCTTATTCTTTGCATTCCTACTTTACTGCTTATTGCCCCTTTTATTCAAATGTTCCCTGTAGGTTTAGGATTAAAAGTTCTTTTTTTAAGTGCTATTCTAACAGCATTAACTTTTGCATTGCTCTTACCTGTTTTTGGCGATTTCGCCAAAAAAGGCAGATGGGCAATTTTCTTTTTAGTAGTTTCCATAGGTTTCTTTGCTAAGGCACATTTCGAATCCGGTTACGAAAAGGGTAAAGCCAAGTCGAACAGTTTAATTTACATTTATAATGCCGATACACATAAAGCAAATTGGGTTAGCTATGATAAAAACCTAGATGTTTGGACTAAAGCCTATTTGGGTGAAAATCCAAAACAAGCGAATTCTTGGGAAGAAACACCCCTGTTTAGTAAGTATGGTTCCAAATTCAACTATGCTACTACAGCACCTTTAAAGAAATTAGCAGAACCTACAATTGAATTCCTGCAAGATAGTATAGCTGGTAATCAACGCTATATTAAAATTAGAATTACTCCCAATCGTGCTGTCAATCGGTATGATATTTTTGCCAACGAAAAAATAAGCTTTTACGATTTTAAAGCAAATGGAGTGAAACAACTCGAACAAAAAAACTCCAAAATGAACCGCAACGGAAAGAAAATCCTCAGCTATTATGTGGTTAATAATGAACCACTAGAAATGCAGTTTGAAATAAAAAACGCTGTTCTTTTTGACATGCAACTTTTAGAAAGCTCTTTTGATTTGATGTCAAATCCATTATTTCGCATGAATCCTAGAGCTTCTTGGATGATGCCCACTCCTTTTGTTTTAAATGATGCTGTAGTTATCCAAAAAAGAATAAAACCTACTCCAAAAATAATCGAAGTTCCTGTGTTTATTGAGGCTCGCACTGCAACCCAAAGAAAGCTACTCTTAAAAGCAACTGACAGCTTGAGATCAGAATAACAATAATTATTCGGAACTGTATTATGGTTTCTGTTTATGCCATAAAGCTTGAAATTCACCGCCACTTCGTAAATTACGATCTACGAATTTGCGGTGTTTTATTTTGGAATAAGTAAAAAAATGACTTTGAAAATTTTAATCAAAATCCTGTTGTTTTATACTACTTTTGTCATCTCTATATTAATTTACAATGAAACAAATAAGCATTCTAGGTTGTGGTTGGTTGGGATTGCCTTTGGCGAAAGCCCTAGTCCAGAACGGATTTTCAATTCATGGCTCCACCACGTCGACGGAAAAGCTTACGACATTAAAAAAATTAAAAATTCAGCCCTTCCTAATTGCACTTGAAAGCAATAAAGTTGTCGGGGCCATTGAAGATTTTTTGCAAGAAAGCAAGATTCTTATTATCGACATTCCTCCAAAATTAAGGGGTAATCATAAAGAAGATTTTATTGGGAAAATACAGCTACTTGTTCCTTATATAGAAAAATCAAACATAAAAAATGTTCTTTTTATCAGCTCCACTTCCGTTTATGGGGATCGAAATGACAAGGTAACCGAAGAAACAGACTTAAACCCAGATTCGGAAAGCGGCAAACAATTGGCAATAGTCGAGAAGCTGTTGCAAACCAACACCAGTTTTAAGACTACGGTGCTTCGTTTTGGCGGATTAATTGGCGAAGACCGACATCCCGTATGTTTTTTGGCCGGTCGTAAAAACCTTGAAAACCCTGAGGCGCCCATCAACCTGATACACCAAGACGACTGTATCTCTATTATCTTAAAAATTTTAGAAACTAAGACTTGGGGCGATACTTTTAACGCGGCTACTCCTTTTCATCCGTCGCGATCTGTCTATTATACCCAAAAAGCGATAGAATTAAATTTAGCTCCGCCAACGTTTAATTATGACAATCCATCTGTAGGAAAAACTATTTTGAGTGATAAATTAAAGAGAGTGCTTAGTTACACTTTTACAAAAAAAGATTTATAAAGTGAAGACTACAATTAGGACCGCATTTTCAACTAAGATAAATTCAGTTGGATTGCCCATATTGGCCTTGTCTTTTGTGTGCTTTTTTTGGGGAACGACCTGGATTGCCTCAAAAGAAGGGGTTAAACACATGCCCGCACTACAACTAGCAGCAATCAGACAATTTATAGGAGGAATCCTTTATGTTTCCTTTTTCCTTTATAAAAAAGCGCCTTGGCCAAAAGGAAAGCAATGGAAAACAATAATCATCTTGAGTATTCTTAATTTTGCATTAAGCAATGGATTAAGTACTTGGGGAGTAAAATATATCAGCAGCGGGTTAGGCGCAATCTTAAACGCCGTATTTCCATTGTGGATTGTGATCATTACCTTTTTTAGAGGTGAAAAGCTAGCTAAATTAGCTATTATGGGGCTGATAACAAGTTTTGGGGGCGTTTGCGTTATTTTCTATGATCATCTGAGTGATTTCTTGCAGCCTGATTTTAGATTTGGTATTTTCCTATCATTCATCGCCACTATAAGTTGGGCATTCGGTAGTTTGTATACCAAGAAAAAAGCGGCCACCTTCAATCCTTATTTTAGCCTAGGATTACAAATGGTAATTTCTAGCAGCTTCCTTTTTGCGATTACAGGAGCAACGGGAGCTAGCGTGAATATCACTTCCATTCCCGCAATTTCATGGTGGGCGATTGCTTATTTAGTGATAATAGGTTCCGTTTTAAGCTTTATTGCATTCATCTACATGATCCAAAAACTACCGCCAGAAATCAACAGTATTTACGCCTATATCAACCCAATAATAGCCGTACTGCTTGGTGCCATTATCTTTGGGGAAGTCCTTACTGTGACTATTGCAATAGGCGGTGCCATAACCCTGTTTGGGTTATTTATGGTCAATAAATCAATAAGGAGAGCTCGAAGGCTGTTACTGGAAAATAAATCTTAAATAAGATACCCCGCACTACAAATTATTAAACATAAAAAATCTCGAGATTACTCCCGAGATTTTTTATGTTAGCATACTTGAATGTTACCAGATTCTAACTCTTTTACCTGGTTCAATATACATTCCGTCCCCTTTTTTGAGTCCGAATGCCTCGTAAAAAGCATCAATGTTTTGCAAAGGAACATAGGATCGGTACATCCCTGGAGAATGCGGATCAGTTTTTACTTGGTTTTTTATAGCTTCGTCACGAGATTTACTTCTCCAAACGGTTGCCCAAGAAATAAAGAAACGTTGCTCAGGAGTTAACCCATCTATTAGGCCTGGGTTTTTATTTTCTTTTAAATACAATTGCAATCCATCATAGGCTGCATTTACACCTCCTAAATCCCCTATGTTTTCCCCCAACGTAAACTTACCGTCTACGAATGTTCCTGGAATAGGCTGCAAAGCACTGTATTGATCTGCTAACGCACCCGTTAAGGCCGAAAATTGCTTTAAATCATCAGCTGTCCACCAGTCCACCAAGTTACCATCAGCATTATATCGAGATCCTGAGTCATCAAATCCGTGAGAAATTTCATGTCCAATTACTCCACCAATACCTCCGTAGTTAACTGCTTCATCTGCTTGATAATTATAAAACGGTGGCTGTAGTATTGCTGCTGGGAAAACAATTTCGTTATAAGACGGATTGTAATACGCGTTTACGGTCTGTGGTGACATGTTCCATTTCGTTTTATCGACTGGCTTTTTCAAGTCAGCTAAATCTTCTTCAAAACGCCATTTTGCAATGTTTTTTGTGTTTTCAAAATAAGTTCCTCCTTCTTCTGGACTCTCAATAACTAATGCAGAGTAGTCTTTCCATTTGTCAGGATAACCAATTTTTATTTTTGACTTATGTAGTTTTTCAACAGCACTTACTTTGGTTTCTGGAGACATCCACGCCAAATTATTTATTCTATTTTCAAAGGCGATAAATATATTTTTTATCATTATCTCGGCTTTGGCTTTGGCTTCAGCCGGAAACTTTTTCTCAACATATAATTTCCCTAATGCCTCACCAATTCTTCCGTTAATCACTTGCAACGCTCTCTCATCACTAGGTCTCTGTTTCACGGCGCCAGTTAAGGTTTTACCATAAAAATCAAAGTTTGCCGCTTCAATAGTTGTTGACAACTGACTTGAAGCTCTATTTAATAATGACCATCGCATGTACGCCTTCCATTGATCTACTTTATTCTCTTTCAATACTGACTCTAAAGCCTTCATGTATTTAGGTTGTGAAACGATTAAAGAGTCTACATTTTTAAATCCAATTTTCGTGAAGTACTTATTCCAGTTTATGGATGGACTCAATTTTCCCAGATCAGCAACCGTCATCGGATTGTAAGACTTTCTCCTATCTCTTCTTTCAACACGGTCAAATCTAGGTTCAGACATTTGGATTTCGAGTGCTAAAATTTGCTCTGCATGTAATTTAGCCTCTGCAGCTGTTTCCCCAAGAAACCCTAACATTCTTGCGACATGGAGAACGTATTTTACTCTTTTTTCTTTAGAGTCCGCATCTTCAGAAACATAGTAATCTCTGTCAGGCAAGCCTAAACCTCCTGGTCCAACACTAATCACGTTTCTATTGCTGTTTTTGGCATCGGCACCAACATTAGCGCCAAAAAAACCAATTCCTCCTAAGGGTTCCATTTCTATTGCTAGAGCCTCTAAGTCTTTTACGTTTTTAACAGCGTCAATCTGTTTCAAGTAGGGTTTTAAAGGTGCGATCCCTAATTTATTTCGCCCCACAGTATCTAAAATAGATTTGTACAAGTTGATCGCCTTACCCTGATCAGTATCTGATTTATACTTAGGGTTATTTGCGGATTCTTTTAGGATTGCCAAAGCATCTGCATCTGTACTTTGCCTTAGTTCGTCAAAACTGCCCCAACGGGTTCTATCGCTTGGAATTTCCGTGTTGTCAAGCCACGCACCATTTACATATCGAAAGAAATCATTGCTTGCCTTCACATCTTTATCCATGTAATTAACATTGATACCAGGCGTTACCGGCACTGGGACGTTTTGTGCTTGAGCAGCTGCAAATCCTATAATCGCAGGTATTGCAAAAAGCAATTTTTTGTTTATTTTATTTCTCATTTTTATTTTGTTAAATTATTTTCACCCATTTACTTAAAGGTTATTGTAACATTAAAAATACGGATTTTATTGTGATTTATGTATTTATAGATCCGCCCTACTACCAGATTTTGACTCTCTTTTCTGGTTCAATATACATCCCATCTCCTTTTTTAACTCCAAATGCATCATAGAAAGCATCCACATTTTGAATAGGAACATAAGCTCTATACATTCCCGGAGAGTGCGGATCCGTTTTTACTTGATTCTTAATCGCTTCGTCACGTGATTTAGTTCTCCAAACCGTTGTCCAGGCAATAAAAAAACGTTGCTCAGGTGTAAACCCGTCAATAAGCCCTGGATTTTTATTGTCTTTTAAATACAACTGCAACCCGTCATAAGCCGCATTTACTCCTCCTAAATCACCAATGTTTTCTCCTAGAGTAAACTTACCATCAACATGAACGCCAGGCAATGGCTCCAAAGCACTATATTGATCTGCGAGGGAAGTTCCTAGTACTGTGAATTGTTCTAAATCCCCACTAGTCCACCAGTCTACCAAGTTTCCATCAGCGTTATATCGCGCTCCAGAATCATCAAACCCGTGAGAAATTTCATGTCCAATAACAGCACCGATTCCTCCATAATTCACCGCTTCATCTGCTTGATAATTATAGAAAGGCGGTTGTAAAATAGCTGCAGGAAAAACAATCTCATTATAAGAAGGGTTGTAATATGCATTTACTGTTTGCGGTGACATATACCATTCTGTCTTGTCCACTGGCTTATTGAGCTTATCAACATCCTTTTGAAAACTCCATCTTGCTATATTTTTTACATTTTCATAATAACTCCCACCCTCAGCTATTCCTTTAATTTCTAATTTTGAATAGTCTTTCCAGTTGTCTGGATAACCTATTTTAATTGTGATTTTATTTAGCTTTTCTATGGCCTTTGTTTTAGTCTCAGCAGACATCCAACTTAAATTATTTATTCGGTTTTGATACGCAAGAATAATATTCTGAATCATCTTCTCTGCTTTCAATTTCGCTTCAGCCGGAAACATTTTCTCAACATATAATTTACCTAAAGCTTCCCCTACGGTACCGTTTACCGTTTGCAGTGCTTTTTCCTCACGTGGTCTCTGTTTGATAGCTCCAGTTAGCGTTTTTCCGTAAAAATCAAAGTTTGCCTCTTCTATTTTTGTAGATAATAAAGGAGTAGAGCCGTTGATCAAATTCCATTTCATATATTCTTTCCAAGCCGAAACATTATTTTCAGTAAGAATTGTTTGTAACGCTCTCATGTATTTAGGTTGCGCAACAATAACGGTATCCAATTTAGTAAAACCAATTTCTGTAAAGTAGTTATTCCAATTAATTGCTGGAGTCATTTTCTGCAAATCGGCTATAGTCATTGGATTGTACTGCAACCTTCCATCTCTGCGCTCTACTCTGTTTAAACGCGGTTTAGACATTTCGCTTTCCAAAGCTAAAATGGCACTGGCGTTCACTTTAGACTCTTCTGGAGTTTCTCCTATAAATTGCAACATTCGTGCAATATGCAGCTCATATTTTTGACGTTTTTCCTTGGTGTCTTTTTCTTCAGAGGAGTAATAATCCTGATCAAGTAATCCTAATCTTCCCACATCAATACTCAGCGAGTTCTTAGCACTGTTTTTATTATCAGCTCCAACTCCGACACCAAAAAAGCCAATCCCACCGATAGGTTCCATTTCGGCTAATAGCTGCTGTAAATCAGTAGTGTTTTTTACTTTATCAATTTTAGCCAAATAAGGTAGTAAAGGACTAATATCTTGTTTATCTCTTGCGACGGTATCCAGAATAGTATTGTAAAGATTAATTGCTTTTCCTTGATCCGTATTTGATTTATATTTTGGGTTTTTAGAAGCTTCTTTTAAAATTGCCAAAGCATCTTTATCTGTCTTTTTAAGCAACTCATTAAAGCTCCCCCAAGAAGTTCTGTCATTAGGAATTTCAGTTTCATCAAGCCAAGTACCATTTACAAATCTAAAGAAATCATCAGCAGGTTTTACTTTATTATCAAAGTATGAAATGTTAATTCCAGGTTCCTTAACCTGTGCTTTCTTCTGAGCTTGAGCCTCTGTAAATCCTATTATTGCAGGAATCACAAAAAGCAACTGTTTATTCCATTTTATTTTCATTTTTTGTATTGTTTAGTTACTGTTCAAAGCTATCGATAAAAGTTTTAATATTTATTGATTTTGGCTGAATTAACAATTGTTAAAGTCAGTTTAAACCAGCTAGCTTTTTTGTATTTTTGCAAAAAATAATTTTATGAAGTCTATTTTCATTAAATACCGAATATTTTTTGGTGTTTTTTTTGTGTTATCCACCATTATCCTGTACTTATTCTATACAGCCCTAAAGCCCAGTAAAACACTTCCGATCTATAACCCAGCAGACGTGAACCCTGAACTGGTTGATAGCACTGTGCAATACATCAGCAAATACCATACTATAGCAGATTTTTCTTTCGTGAATCAAAATGGAAAAACAATAACCCAAAAAGATTATGAAGGCAAGATCTACGTTGCTGACTTCTTCTTTACGACCTGTGGCTCCATTTGTCCTAAAATGACGGGTAATTTAATTGAAGTTCAAAAAGCAATTATCAACAACCCGAAGGTAATGTTGCTTTCCCACACTGTCTTTCCTGAAAACGATAACGTTGCGGTTTTGAAAGCCTATGCTATCAAAAATGGGGTTGATGACAGCAAATGGAACCTTGTTACAGGTGACAAAAAAGAAATTTATACGATGGCTAGAAAATCCTATCTAGCAGTTAAATTGGGAAAACCGAGTGAATTATATGATATGGTTCATACCGAAAACTTTGTTCTAGTAGATGGCAAAAGGAGAGTTCGCGGTTTTTACGACGGCACAAAAGAAGAAGATATCCAAAAGCTAATAACCGATATTAATTTTTTAAGCAACGAATAGCCATACTTAAAAATATTTCTATTCCTCCCCAACCCTAACTGAAAATCTTTGTTTTTAGTGCACTTAAATAAGTCATAAAAGTGATAATTATCATCTGTTTTAGTATTATAATATGTACTTTTGCAATATTAATTGAATCTAAATAAGACTTGAGAACAACGATAAATTCACTAAAAAAAGGCGAGAAAGCCATTATCAAAGATTTTGATATTGACATTGTTCCATTAAAGCTTCTCGAAATGGGTTGCTTACCCGGAAACACAGTCGAATTGCTACAAATCGCGCCTTTCGGCGACCCTTTATATTTGGACATTAATGGTTCCCATTTAGCAATTCGTACTGAGACTGCTAAAGAGATTGAAGTTGAACTAATAAAAATTAATCTTTAATGATCAACCAAAATATCAATGTCGCTTTAATAGGCAATCCAAATACGGGCAAAACTTCTGTTTTTAATCAGTTGACTGGACTGAACCAACAGGTAGGAAATTATCCCGGAATCACCGTTGAAAAAAAAATAGGTTTTTGTAAATTATCCCATAATATAAAGGCAAATATTTTAGACCTACCGGGTACATATAGTCTTAATGCGAGTTCGATTGACGAAAATGTTGTAATCGAATTAATGCTTAACAAAAACGACAAGTTATATCCAGACGTAGCTCTGGTAGTTTCCGATGTGGAAAATCTCAAACGTAATCTACTGCTTTTTACACAAATAAAAGACTTAGAAATCCCTACCATTTTAGTCATCAATATGGCTGACAGAATGGAACACAAGGGAATTACATTAAACATACCGTATCTAGAGGAACAATTAAAAACTAAAATTGCCCTTATAAGCTCCAGAAAAGGTTTTGGAATCGATGAGTTAAAAAAATTGATTGTCACTTACAAATCCATTTCAAGCGAACCATGTTTGAACGCTTCGGTTATTGACTCAGAGTATTTCAATAGCCTTCGTAAAGCATTTCCTAACCAGTTGTTATACAAACTGTGGTTAGTAATCACCCAAGATGTAAATTTCCTAAATTTAGAGCGTAAGGAGATTCAAGGCTCCTTTACTAAATCGCACTCGGATTTAAAACGTTTACAACAAAAAGAAACTATCAAGCGATATCAGTTTATTAACGATGTCCTCAAAGAAGGACTAAAGGTAGACGCTAGCATAGCGAAGGATTTTCGAAGTAAACTGGATCGAGTATTGACGCACAAAGTTTGGGGATACGTTATTTTCTTTGCTATATTATTCATTATTTTTCAATCGATTTTCGACTGGTCAAAAGCTCCTATGGATTTCATTGACAGCTCTTTTGCCTCTTTAAGCAGCTTAGCCAACGATTCATTACCAGCTGGTGTTCTAACAAGTCTAATTTCCCAAGGTATCATCCCAGGTATTGGAGGAATCTTAATTTTTATTCCGCAAATTGCTTTTTTGTTTTTATTCATTTCCATATTAGAGGAAAGTGGTTATATGAGTCGAGTCGTTTTCTTAATGGATAAAATAATGCGTAAATTCGGTTTATCTGGAAAAAGCGTTGTTCCCTTAATCTCTGGAACGGCCTGTGCAATCCCAGCTATTATGGCGACCCGCAATATTGAAAACTGGAAAGAACGACTCATTACCATTCTAGTTACGCCATTTACGACTTGTTCTGCCAGACTACCTGTATATGCTATCATAATTGCGTTAGTTATTCCTGATACCCGCGTGCTCGGTATATTCAACCTTCAAGGCTTAACCTTAATGCTATTGTACCTTTTAGGTTTTGGAATGGCTATATTCTCCGCCTATGCTTTGAATAAAATATTAAAAATAAAAGGGAAAACATTTTTCGTTGTTGAAATGCCGAACTACAAATTGCCGATGTTTAAAAACGTAGCAATTAATGTAATTGAAAAAACAAAAGCTTTTGTTTTTGGTGCGGGGAAAATAATTTTAGCCATCTCGATTGTTTTATGGTTTATGGCTTCTTATGGACCTGGTCAAAAATTTGATAACGCTGATAAAATAATACGCACTAAAGCAGGCAATACAAATCTGACACAACAGCAGCTCCAAAACAAAGTGGCCTCCTATAAACTTGAAAATTCGTATATTGGGATTATGGGGAAAACAATTGAGCCTGCCATTTCTCCTTTGGGATATGACTGGAAAATTGGGATTGCAGTTTTAACTTCCTTTGCCGCTAGGGAAGTTTTTGTAGGCACATTAGCAACAATATACAGTGTTGGTGACAGTGATAATGAAGACACGATAAAAAATAAAATGGCCGCCGAAATTAACCCAGTAACGGGAAAGAAAATATTCAACTTCGCATCAGGAATATCTTTACTGTTGTTTTATGCGTTTGCATTACAATGCGCCAGTACCTTAGCGATTACTCGTAAGGAAACCAATTCGTGGAAATGGCCAGTAGGACAGCTTATTTTTATGAGTGGGTTTGCTTATATTGTAGCGCTAATTTCGTATCAAATTCTCAAGTAATCCAATGACTTTTATACCGTTATAATTCAACTGAATTTAAATTACAAATTATTCTATTTTTAATTTGTCTAAATAAGATTAAGGTTCTACATTTGCCTCCGTAGAATTAATCTAAATAAAAAAATGAGAAATATTATAATTGCAGCTTCACTGTTAATTTCGCCCGTTTTATTTTCACAAGAAAAGGACCTTACGAATACTCAAAAAGACAGTATTGAAAATTTAAGTGAAGTTGTTATCAACACCGATGTTATTGTCGGGAGTAAATTCAAAGCAAAAAACAAGGCAGGTTCTACTTCTTTTATCTCAGCAAAAGAGTTAAAAACTTTTAATTACGATGACGTTTCTCGAATACTAAGGACCGTTCCCGGTGTAAGTATTCAGGAAGAAGAAGGTTTTGGTCTCAGACCCAACATTGGGATGAGAGGAACCAGTCCAGATCGCTCTAGTAAAATAACACTTATGGAAGATGGTGTTCTGATCGCACCAGCGCCTTATGCAGCGCCAGCAGCTTATTATTTCCCGACAGTAAACCGCATGCAAGCTTTTGAAATCCTCAAAGGCGGGAGTCAAATTCAATACGGACCCTATACCACAGGTGGAGCTATAAATATGGTTTCTACCCAAATACCAAATCGTTTTAAAGCCAGAGTTGTGGCAAGCATAGGAAGTTTCAATACTAAAAAAACCTATATCAATATTGGGGATGAGAGAAAGAACTTTGGGTACGTTTTAGAGTACAACAACAGAAATTCCGATGGATTTAAAAAAATTGACAACAGTACGAAAAACGCTGGCTTCGAAGGAAACGATTATGTAGCTAAGTTTAGAGTTAATACGGATGCCGATGCTAAAGTGTATCAGTCGTTGACCGCCAAAGTTCAATACAGCGAGGATTTAGCTAATGAAACCTACCTTGGCCTAACCGAAGAAGATTATGGTGATAACCCTTATAGAAGATATGCAGCTTCGAATGAAGATTATATTGATTCAGAGCACAAACAAGTTATGCTGACCCATTTTATAAAACCTTCCCAAAATTTTAATATAACAACAAAGGCCTATCAAAATGACTTCGCTAGGAACTGGTATAAGCTTGATGCCTTACAACTAGGATCCACAAAAGTGGGAATAAACTCTATCTTAACTGATCCAACGACTTACAATGCAGAATACCTGGCTTTAACTGGCGCAAACAACACTGCAGATAATGCATTATTAGTTAAGGCTAACAACCGAAAGTATGGGGCAAAAGGAATCCAATCAGTAGCGAACTATAATTTTGGAAAAGGATCACTTAAACATGATCTTGATTTTGGCTTTCGTTACCACGAAGATTATGAGGATCGCTTTCAATGGGTCGACGGATACGCTATACAAAATGGTGTAATGAATAGAACATCTAACGGAACACCAGGCACAGATGCAAATAGAATTACAAAAGCCGAAGCAATAGCTGCTCATATTCTTTACACGATTAGCTATGACAAATTTACTTTCTCTCCAGGAATACGATATGAAAACATCAATTTGCAATCCATCAATTATGGTAGCAATGATGTTTCAAGAACCGGATCAACTGTAGCAAAAGTAGATAACCATATAGATGTTTGGATTCCTGGAATGGGCATACTTTACAAAATAAACGAGGACTACAACGTATTTACAAGCATTCACAAAGGGTTCTCTCCTCCAGGAGCAAAAGTTGGCGAAGATGCAGAAAGTAGTATCAACTCAGAACTTGGCTTTCGCTTTCGCAAAAACGCATTTTACGGTGAGTTGATAGGGTATTATAATGATTTTTCTAACTTACAAGGAACTGATAATATGTCTGGTGGCGGAACCGGAACCGGCGACTTGTTCAACGCAGGTGCTGCAACTGTAAAAGGAATTGAATTTTCGGCGACCTATGAAGTTCTTAATAGTACAGACAGGGGATACAAACTACCGATTAGTTTTACTTATACACTAACAGACACCAAATTAAATAGTGCCTTTAACAGCCCAATCTGGGGAAATGTAGAGCAAGGAGATGAGATTCCGTATATAGCAAAGAATCAATTTGCTTTAACAGCAGCTTTCGAAACAGAAAAATTTAATCTTGCCGTCAGTGGTAAATATGTAGACGCATTCAGAACATTAGCTGGAGCTGGAGCAATTCCCTCACAAAACAAAGTAAACAGTAATTTTATTATTGATTTATCAGCAAAATATCACCTCAGTCAAAAAGTGAGCCTGATGTCGAACATAGTTAATTTAATGGATAAAGAGTATGCCGTATCAAGAGTTCCTGCGGGATTGAGACCAGGAATGCCTTTCAGTATCAATTTTGGAATTATGGCGCAATTGTAAAAAATTTGTAATTAGTTTAACTCTAAAAAGCAACCCATTCGGTTGCTTTTTCTTATTTTTACAGTATGGACATTCAAGAAATTATAGCCTTTATGGCACTAGGAATTGCACTTGCATTCCTAATTAAAAAATTCTTTTTGAAAAAGAAAAAATCCGCTAAAAATTGCGGTGATGACGACTGTGGTTGTCACTAAAAAATAAACTACGCCTCTTTTTATATCTTAAGTAAAAATGCTAAAATTACTTACTCTTTTTTTTGTTCCTATAAATTCAAAAACCTGATTAACTTAAAAAAATAAACACCCCGAATCTTAGTTAAGAACCCCAAAATTAATAAGCTACTAATGAAGTTTATTAATTTTTTTTTACTAGCTTTACTAGGCCCTAATCTACAAATATGTTCTGATTTTCAGTTAATTAAATTGTTAACTGTTTGTTTTATAGATTCCTTATTTAAATCAAGGCTGTCTTTTAAATATATTTTCAGGCCTATCAAGGGTATACCTTTAGTCAGCATGGAACGCTATTTAATTTAGTACTGATCTACATAAAAATCAATCGAAGACAGGGTAAAACATGACTAAAATTGAAAGATATGACACTCAAACACCACCTGGTCTATTTGATAATTATCATCACAGAAACGGGGCGCAAATCAAGTGTTAACTAAAGGCGATTGTAGCGGGAAGGAGTCTGCGTTAAAATCTAGATTACCATATCCTTTTGTCTATTATGTCTCTTGATATTTATCTAAAGAACAAGCCTTTAAGATTTGAAGTTATTATGAAAGCAATAAACAAAGTACGAATCGGAATTAGTTGCTGCTTACTGCAACATGCGATAATAATAAAGTAATATACAGTCAAGGCATAAATCTTCATTATTAGTGGAGCATGATTTTGATGGATAACAATAAAAAATAGAAAAAAAGCTGTTAAACCTATACTCAAGGCATTTTCATTTTTTATAATTGAAAAACAGAAATAAATGATAAATCTCCACAACATATCCATCAAAAATAAACTAGTGTTGATGCAGGTTTTTACCTCTGCACTTGTTCTAGGAATATGCATTACAGCCTTCGTGACAATTGACATTAAGGAATTTAAAGACCGCAAAATAATCAGTTCTACAGCTATTGCGAAAGTAATCAGCCTTAATAGCGCATCTGCCCTAACTATTTCAGACAATGCTGCAGCTAAACAGATGCTATCGGAGTTAAAAGTGCAAAATGACATTTTAAATGCCGCTATCCTCGACAGCAAGGGTAATGCTTTTGCATCCTATACCAAACCGGGATCAGATCCAAGCTATCAGTTCTCTGTTCCGAAAATGGATGAAAGCCAGTCCTACTTTACCCGCCAAAATCTTTTTATTTATAACAAACTAAAAAAAGATAATAAGACAATAGGCTTCGTTTGCCTCCGTTTCGAATTAACGGAATTAAAAAGAATAAAAATGGATATCTTGAGCCTAGGGATAGTGCTACTACTAGTCGGTCTCGGCCTTGCTCTTTTAATTGCCATAACCATTAAAAAACACATCTCAACACCATTACTAAACCTCGTGGCGGTTATAGCAAAAATCAAAGAATCTGCAGACTACAAAATCCGAGTGCTTGTGGAGGGAAAAGATGAAATTGGCGTTCTTGCCACTGGATTTAATGATATGTTAGAGAACATTGAGAAAAGAGACCGCGATGCGGTTATATCAAAAGAACAATTAAGTAGGCAAAATATTCTTTTACAATCAGTTATAAGCCATATGGGAGATGGGCTTGTCGTTGCTGATGAAAACGGCAAATTCCTTCTTTGGAACCCTGCATCCGAAAAAATAATTGGAATTGGATTATTAGATATCCCAGAAGAAAAATGGGCCGACACTTATGGCATTTATTGGCCCGATACTAGAAAAATAATGGAAACAAAAGACCTCCCTTTAGTAAAGGCACTGCGTGGCGAAAACGTGGATAGAATGGAAATGTTTGTTAAAAATTATCAAAAGACAGAAGGCAATTTTGTCATAATATCTGCCAAACCGCTAATAGATTTCTCTGGTAAAATAACCGGAGCAGTCGCTGTATTTCACGACATTACAGAAAGAAAAAAATCAGAAAATCTTATAAAAAAGCTAAACGAAGACTTAGAACATAAAGTGGCAGAGCGCACAGGCCAATTGGCCGAAGCCATAGAAACACTTCAAAAAAGTGAAGAAAAATATCGTGACATAGTAGAAAACACCAGTGATGTTGTTCACACCACTGATTACAAAGGAAACTTTACTTACATTAATCCAGCTTGTCAAAAACTAACGGGTTACACTCAAAAGGAATTGACAAACACGAATATTTCGGAACTCATTTCACCTGAATGGCGAAAACGCGTAAATGAGTTTTATTTAAATCAATTTAAAAACAAGATAAATGAGACGCTTTATTCATTTCCAATAATTACCAAATCCAGAGAGCAAAAATGGGTTGAGCAGACCGTTATGCAATTAAGGGAAGGAAATAGGGTAATAGGACATAAGTCTATTATGAGAAACATTACTGAGCGACATGCTGCTGAACAAAAACTAAGAGAAAGTGAGGATCAGTTGCAAACCATATTTAACGAAGCACCAAATGCATTAGTTGTAATAAACGAGCAGCAGAATATAGTTAGGTGGAACCCTAAAGCCGAAGAAATATTTGGGTGGTCTCTCGACGAGGTTTTAGGGAAACCTATGAGTGCTTTAATTATTCCTGAACAACATCGAGAGAGAATTAACAAAGGTTTTCAAGATTTTATTTTAACGGGCCAAAGCTCAATGATGCATAGAATAATAGAAATCACCGCTCTTAATAAAAATGGAGTAGAGTTTGAAATTGAATTTACAGTTTCACCAGCCAAAATGCTAGAAAAGTATCTCTTCATCACATTTATAAGAGATGTTTCAATCAGCAAAAAACTGGAAAATGAAAAAAATGAAGCAGAACGGCTAGTACGTCAAAGCGAACAAAAGTTGAAATTAATTTTAGAAAATATTGGTGAAGGAATTGTTGTTACCGATACCCAAAAACGAATTGTCCTTTCTAATCATATGGCGGAAGAAATTATTGGAATAAAACAAAACTCTGAAATGCCTACCACCCTAGACTGGTCTGCTGAGTATTATTTATATTACCCAGACGAAAAAACTATTTTTCCTGCTCAAAACCTTCCTTTAGATAAAGCCCTAAAAGGCGAGTCAACTGCTGATGTTGAATTAATAATTGAAAATTATGAAACAAAAGGCAAAAAACGAGTTCTAATAAGCGGTAGACCCATCGTTGATGAAGACAACATGGTTATTGCGGCAGTAACAAATATAAAAGATATTACCACTTACAAAAAGCTTGAAGTTGCATTGGAAGAAATCGAAGAAAAATACAGAAAATTAATTGGTTTCAAACCCGACCAAAAATAGTTTTAGCAACTGTTTAAAATTAATACTGCCATTCGCTATGGCAGAAAAATCAACCGCACTACAGCCTAGCTATTTAATATACCCAATGCTTATATAATAGTCTTTCGCTTTAATTTTCACTCCTTCTTTTGGATAAGGAAGAACGTTTATGCTTTTTAAGTTTCTTTTATCTACTGGCAAATATTGCGCGAACCAAGCTATGTTTTCTTTGGTTGTATTACCCGAAATGGTCAACGTTTCCTCTGTGATGAATTTCTTATCTAGATATAAGGCAACTAGGACTTTGATCTCGCCAGCCCAGATGCAGCTGACGCCTACTGGACAGCGCGAATCTAAAAGAGTCTCCTTCAATACCAACGAGTTCCCTTTTTTCTTTATGCAGCTATTTTGCTTGACTTTCAGGTAAATAATATCCTGAATCCCTTGGGCAAATAAAGAAAAGCTGAAAAGTAGTATACCTGCAAAAAAAATATTTTTCATTGGGTTTTCATTTAATAAGTCCAAATATAATGTCTTTATATTTTAAATCGTTTCCACAAAAAGATTGCTGGCAATTTTATTCGAAATCGTCAAAATCGTGCCGTCAACATTAATTTTGAATGACAAGTCAAAACTTTCCTTGCTAAGTATTTCTATTTTTGAACCCAAGGCGATCATTTGTTTGTCCAGGTATTTCAAAAATTCAGATGAAGTGTCTTTCACCCCTACACAAATTCCCTTTTGACTCGCAGACAACTCTGACAGCAACTGCTTCTCAATTTTAAGAATTTGCCCTTCTGCATTTGGAATTGGATCACCATGTGGGTCAGACGTCGGGTTTCCCAGAAAATTATCTAATTTATTGATGAGTTTTTCTGATTTTATATGTTCCAATTGCTCGGCAATATCATGCACCTCATCCCAAGGGAAATCTAATTTTTCTACTAAGAAAACCTCCCAAAGACGGTGTTTTCTAACGATCATTTTAGCAGCCAATTTACCCTTATCCGTTAAGGAAACCCCTTGGTACTTTTTATAATTAACCAAGTCCTTTTCGGCCAGTTTCTTAATCATATCCGTTACTGAGGAAGCTTTAGTTTCCATCATTTCGGCAATGGCATTAGTGCTCACTTCAGAATTTGAAACAACTGTAATATGGTAAATGGTTTTGAGGTAGTTCTCTTCTGATAATGTCATTTTTATATTTTTTAGCCGATAATAGCAAAATCCTTTATCCTTTTCTCTAAACAGATATAGCGCTTATCGCGAATAGCTTCTGATTATTTTAATTTTTTACTATAAATAACGGGATTGAAATTTTGTGACGCAGCTTGTCAACTGTAGTGCCAAAAATTAAATCCTTGAAACCCGTATGACCGTGTGTTCCCATGACCAAAACATCGAAACCTCCCCTATTAATAATCTCTGGAATGACCTTATTTGGTTTTCCAAAGCCCAACTGTATTTCTACCGTAAATCCTTTTTCGGAAAGCATGTCTTTATATTGCTCTAATAATTTTTCATCGATTGAGGTTTCGTGGTCATCTACGTTATCACCAAAAATCATAGCACCAACGGTTTCCACAACATGAATTAGAGTATATTTTGCTTCTATTCCACCCAATGCAAAAGCACTGTTTAAAGCCAATTCATCAGCATCAGAAAAATCTACAGTCACAGCAATATTCTTTTTTAGCTTACTTCCAGACTCAGAAAACTTAAGTTTTAAGCTATGCGGCGAATGATTGTGAATATCGATTTTCGATTTGGATATAAACGGTTTAAAAACAATATACAGCAATAAAAACAAGAAACTAAATGCTAAGGGAACCACTGTCAACCAGAGTACGACAGGGTTTTCTGAAGCTTCCAGCCATCCGCTAATTTCATCATAAACTAACTTACCGTTTAAGATAACAATTATTGTAGCAACCGTCCAAGAGGCAACCTGCGTTACTTTACTGATATGGAATCCATGCATTTTTGATTTATCACTTACAAAGTGAATTAGCGGAATTATCGCAAAACCAAGTTGCAAACTCAAAATCACCTGACTCAAAATTAGTAATTTTCCAGTCACGCCCTCACCAAAAATGGTAATCACAATAACTGCTGGTACAATGGCAATCAATCGCGTTATAATTCTACGAACCCAGGGTTGGATTCTTAAATTTAAGTACCCCTCCATGATAATTTGTCCAGCCAGTGTCCCAGTTATAGTTGAACTTTGCCCCGCAGCGATCAAGGCTACAGCAAATAAAATAGGAGCCCACTTGGTTCCCAATAGCGGAGCCAAAAATTTATGTGCATCTTGAATTTCAGCAACATGATACATTCCGACTTTATAAAATGTAGCCGCCGCCAAAATTAAAATCGCTGCATTCACTAAAAAGGCCAAGTTAAGGGCAATAGTAGAATCTATGAAATTGTATTTTAAGGCCTGTTTTATTCCTGCCTTGGTTCTGTCGTATTTTCTAGTTTGCACCAATGAAGAGTGCAAGTACAAATTGTGAGGCATAACCGTAGCTCCAATGATTCCGATGGCGATATATAAAGCAGTTTCATTTGGCATCGACGGAATTAAACCTAAAATCACTTTGTCCATTTCAGGTTGCGCAAAAATCATTTCGAAAATAAAAGAAGCCCCAATTACCATCACCAATGTAATTATAAAAGCTTCCATTTTTCGGATTCCTTTATTGATCAAAAACAACAATAAGAAGGTATCCAAAACGGTAATCATCACTCCTTCGATAAGTGGTATGTCAAATAATAAGTTAATACCAATAGCCATTCCTAAAACCTCAGCCAAGTCGCAGGCTGCGATGGCAACTTCAGCCAAAAAGTAAAGAATGTAATTGATAAATGGCGAATAGGTCTCACGAGAGGCTTGTGCCAAATCCCGTTGAGTTACAATTCCCAGTCGAGCACTCAAACTTTGCAACAACAAAGCCATAATGTTACTCATCAATAAAACCCAAAGTAAGGAATAACCAAATTGGCTTCCGCCGGCAATGTCAGTAGCCCAGTTTCCCGGATCCATATAACCAACACTGATAAGGTAAGCAGGGCCAAAAAAGGCTAGTATTTTTCGGAATACTGATTTCTTATTTAGCGTGGAAACTGACTCGTTTACCTCCTCTAATGATTTTCCCATTGTATAACTATTTAATGCAAATATAATTATGTTTTTTTGTTTTATGAAATAATATTTTTAGCTTTGTCTAAATATTATATTAACACACCCTAAAATTTATTTGTGAAAAATCTAATTATCTTTTTTTGTACTTTATTTCCGAGCTTTTTCTTTGCTCAGTCCACCATAAAAGGAACTGTCACTGCGGATGGAATGCCACTGCAGCATGTCAATGTAAGCCTGAAAAAAACTAATAAAACAACAATCACGAACGCAGATGGACTTTATTCATTTAAGAACTTGGCTCCTGGTAGTCACGAAATTGCAGTGTCCTACACCGGATTTACATCTGAGAGTAGAAATATTAGCATTGCAGATAGTACTGAAGTAATAGTTGATTTTAATTTAAAAGAAAATAACTCCCTAGATGAAGTCGTAATAACCGGAACCATGAAGCCCGTTAGCCGTTTGGAAAGCCCAGTTCCCGTAGAAGTGTACAAGCCTGTTTTTTTTAAGAAAAACCCAACCGCTAATATTTTTGAAGCTTTACAGAACGTAAATGGGGTACGTCCGCAATTAAATTGTAATGTTTGCAACACGGGAGACATTCATATCAATGGTCTGGAAGGGCCTTACACTTTGGTTCTAATTGACGGCATGCCTATCGTCAGCGGACTCTCCACCGTTTATGGACTATCTGGAATACCAAGTTCGCTCTTGGAAAGAATAGAGATCGTTAAGGGCCCCGCTTCCTCTTTATATGGAAGTGAAGCGGTAGGCGGTTTAATTAATATTATCACTAAAAACCCTAAAAACGCTTCCCTTTTTTCGGCAGATACCTTTACTACGGATTATGGCGAATTAAATGTAGATGTAGGTATCAAAGCGAATATTGGCAAAACAGCATCTGTGTTAACAGGCATAAACTACTTTAATTACGACAACCCCATTGACAACAATAACGACAACTTTACAGACCTTACGCTGCAAGACCGAATTTCTATTTTTCAGAAATGGAATATCAACCGCAAGAGAAACAAACTGTTTTCGGTGGCAGGACGTTTATTTTACGAAGACCGTTGGGGTGGTGAAATGCAATGGGAGAAAAAATACAGAGGTGGAACTGAGGTATACGGTGAAAGTATCTATACCAAACGTTGGGAGTTACTGGGAGCTTATGAATTACCGTTCGCCGAAAAAATGCTGTTCTCGTTTTCTTATACCGATCACGACCAAAATTCGGTTTATGGCGAAATGCCTTATATGGCAAAACAACGCATTGGTTTTGGTCAATTGACTTGGGACAAAAAAATAAATAAACACGATTTGCTTTTCGGAACAGCATTGCGTTACAATTATTATAATGACAATACCCCTGCCACTGTAAAGGAGGACATTAACTGGATCCCCAGCCTGTTTGTTCAAGACGAATTTAAATTTAATAAGAAACATAAAATTCTTTTGGGCGCTCGCTATGACTACAATAATAATAACGGCTCCATTTTCACTCCAAGATTAGCCTATAAATGGCAAATTAATGAAACAAATATCTTGCGTTTCAATACTGGAACAGGCTTTAGAATAGTTAATCTTTTTACAGAAGAACATGCGGCATTAACTGGCTCAAGAGAGTTAATTGTAATGGAAGAACTTAAACCAGAACGTTCTTTTAATGCCAACCTGAATTACCTGAAGAAAATATACACCAATAATGGCAACTTCATCGGGCTAGAAACTACCGCCTGGTATACCCGTTTCAGTAATTCTATAATTCCAGATTATGAAACTAATCCTAATCAGATTATTTATAAAAACCTAAATGGATATGCCATTACAAAAGGGATAAGCACTAATATGGACATGGTTTTTAACAATGGAGTAAAAATGATTCTTGGCGCTACCTACATGGATGTTTCAAAAACGGAAAACAATACCACCACACAACAAATTCTTACCGAAAAAATATCGGCCACTTGGGCAGTTTCATATCGCATCAACAAGCTATTCCTTGATATTGACTATACAGGCAATTTATATGGACCGATGCGTTTGCCACTTTTGGGAGATTTAGATCCCAGAAAGGGGTATTCTGCAACATGGAGTATTCAAAATATCCAGTTCACTTTCAATAAATTTAAAAATTTAGAGCTCTACGCCGGTGTAAAAAATATTTTGAACTGGACGCCTAACGAAGGAAATCCGTTTATAATAGCAAGAGCAAATGACCCTTTTGACAAAAATGTACAATATGACACTAATGGCAATGTACAAGCAACTCCAAATAACCCATATGCATTAACTTTTGATCCTAGCTACGTTTATGGGCCTAATCAAAGAATTCGCAGCTTTTTTGGTTTAAGATATACGTTGAAATAATTTTTTAAAAAATATATAAGTTACTTAAGTTTAATCAACATACTAAAAATGCAACAAACAGTACTTATCCTTTTGTTTCTGATTATGGCAACCTCGTCGAGTTCTGCCCAATTGAAAACGCACTCCTTTGAACAAGTAGAACAATTATCGAAAGAAAAACCAAAACCAATCGTAGTGTTTATTCATACTTCATGGTGCAAGTACTGTAAAATGATGGAGAACTCCACTTTTAAAAACCCTGCTGTCATTAAAGAACTGAACGATAATTTTTATTTCATTTCTTTCGATGCTGAAACAAAAAAAGATATCACTTTCAACAACCATACTTTCCGCTTCAAACCCACGGGAACAACTACAGGAATTCACGAGTTGGCAACCGCATTAGCTACAATTGACAACCAGATAGTTTATCCCACATTAACCGTTTTAGATCCTGATTATTCAATTTTACTTCAAAAACACACCTACCTAAATGCAAAGTCGGTCCTAAGCATTCTTGAAAAAAAGAAATAAATCCCTATTTTTGAGGAGAATTCCTTAAATTAACATGAAACACTACAATTATATTTTCACGGGTGCAGGTTTGTCTGCTTTGATGACGGTTTATAAAATGGCGTTATCTGGTAAGTTTAAGGACAAGACGATTCTGCTTCTTGATGAGAATATAAAACAAACAAATGACAGGACTTGGTGCTTCTGGAAAAAACAGGACTCAATTTGGGAAAAATCAATCTCAAAAAAATGGGATTCGGCGCTTTTTGCCAATGCTGATTTTCGTAGAGATTTAGATTTATTGCCTTACCAGTATAATATGGTTCAGGGATTGGATTTTTACAACCAGGTATTTGACCGCGTTCTGAATGAACCCAACATCCGTTTCATTAATCAAAAAGTGCTCGATATCAATGAAATTCTAACTCATGTCTATGTGGCAACAGAAACGGACAGTTATACCTGTGATAGTCTTTTTAACAGCATCTACAGAAAATCAGAAGTAGAATGTCAGACTAAATATCCTGTTTTACAACAGCATTTTATAGGTTGGTTTATAAAAAGTGAAGAAGCTGTTTTCAATCCGGAGCAGGCCACTTTCATGGATTTTTCGGTAGAACAAAAAGGCAATACCCGCTTTATGTACGTTTTGCCCACTTCAAAAACCGAAGCCTTAATAGAGTATACCCTATTCTCTCCCGAACTTCTAGATAAAAGCGAATACGAACAGGAAATTCAGAAATACATTCAGAAACTCGGCATAAGCAAATACGAGATCGTGGAAAAAGAACAAGGGAGCATCCCAATGAGCTGCTATCCTTTTTGGAAAAAAAATACAAAACGGGTTCTCAACATAGGCACTGCTGGTGGATGGACCAAAGCCAGTACGGGTTATACCTTCAAAAACTCAGACAAGAAATCAACACAATTAATTGCCTTTCTTCAGATTGAACACGATCTCAGCAAGTTCCATAAAAAGACCAAATTCTGGATTTATGACTTGTTGCTGTTAGACATATTAGACCGTCACAACGAACTTGGAGCAAGTCTCTTTTCGTCCATATTTAAAAAAGGGCCTCCATCATTGATCTTTAAGTTTCTCGACGAAGAAACTTCGTTGTGCGAAGACATTCAGGTCATTTTAAAATGCCCTAAAATGCCCTTTATCAAGGCGATAATTAGATCAACACGGTATTTATAATGCTAAATTCGATAAAAAAAAGGCATCTATTAAACAATAACAAAACTTTATAATTCATCTCGTGGAGTTCTTTGTAAACTTCGTAACTTTGCATATTAAAGAATTAATATTTAAAATATAAAGATATGTATCCAGAAGAAATGGTAAAACCCATGCAAGCTGAACTAACAGTAGCAGGTTTTCAAGATTTACATAGCGCAGAAGCAGTAGATAGCGCAATAAAAGAAGAAGGAACTACACTTGTAGTTGTAAATTCAGTTTGTGGTTGTGCAGCTAGAAATGCGCGTCCGGGAGCAAAAATGAGCTTGGATGGTGCAAAAAAACCAGACCATTTAATTACAGTTTTCGCCGGAGTTGATAAAGATGCTGTAGATGCTGCAAGAAAGCATATGTTCCCTTTCCCTCCATCATCGCCATGTATGGCTTTGTTTAAAAATGGAGAATTAGTTCACATGCTAGAACGTCACCACATTGAGGGTCGTCCAGCTGAAATAATTGCTGAAAACTTACAAGATGCTTTTAACGAGCACTGTTAATACATCTTAAATTAAAATAGCCCCGTAATCACGGGGCTATTTTTTTATTCCATTTTTTTGAAAATAATATCTAACTAGCTTTACCAATAACAGTAGCCTCTGGTATTTCAATTAGCTTTCCGCTTTTTACATCAAAAATATAGCCATAAACTGGAATATGTGATGGAACTAAAGCGTGGTTTTTTATTCTACGCACATCTTCAATAATACTTGCTGATTGATTGCTTATTGTAAGGAATGAAATGTTTTTAGCCTCATCAGACCCACCTTCCTCAGTAATATTTCTCCATCCATTTGAATCAACTGTTGCCGTAGAGAGACTTGTAGCTAACAAATCTCTAATTATCTCATCTGTAAAAGTCTCCATTCCACAGTCAGTATGATGAATGACAAACCATTCTGCAGTACCTAATAATTTATAGGAAATAACAAGAGAACGAATAGCGTCATCACTCGCTCTTCCTCCTGCATTCCTAATAACGTGCGCGTCACCTTCTGAAAGTCCGGCATATTTTGCTGGATCTAATCGAGCATCCATGCAAGTCAAAATCGCAAACTTCCTAGCTGGAGGCATAGCCAGATTAGCTTTTTCGCCAAAGCTTTCTGAATAACTTTGATTTGCAATTAGCACTTCTTTGTGAACAATACTGTTCTCTTTTTGTAATAAATTTTCTTTACTCATTTGAATTAAGTTTGTTGAATTCTTGTGTTTATAATAAAACTTTAATAAAAAAATCAGCTTCGATAAAAAGCGTTTTTTTTAGTACTCTATCTTCCCGATAGGCAAAGATACATTTTTGTGATTTGTTAAGAGAAATCTTGGCTGTTTATTTATGACTTTATTGGCAATAAAAATTCAGTAGCCAGCTTTTTATATACACTAAAAGCAAGCCTTTTAACATAAATTCAATTACTTCTTTACAGCTATCAACAACAGCTATTTAAGTTCAAAAAAAAATAATCTGGGACCTTTGTTCCTTATAAGTTTGCTACTTTTAAAAAATGAAAAGAACTATAATTATTCTTTGTATTTTGGTGGCTTTATTAATGTCATGCAATGAAAAAAAAGGCGGCACGAGAGTAGCGCTAAAAGACGACAAAATTGTAGCAGAAAAGCAATTCTCAAAAGCAGATTCTTTAGTCAGTAAAACTATCGAAGCACACGGAGGCGACTTCTACAATAAAGCCGATTATTCATTTGTCTTTAGAGGAAAAAAGTATCGTTTTAAGAATAACGGCAGTTCTTTTGAGTACTCATCTGAAGAACAAAAAAATGACTCCCTAATTAAAGACGTTCTGATAAACGATAGCTTTGAAAGATATATAAACAACCATTTGCAGCCTTTGAACAAAGAAGAGGTTGGCAAATATTCCGAAGCATTAAATTCTGTGATTTATTTTGCTACTCTTCCGTATAAACTACAAGACGCTTCAGTAAATAAAAAATTCATTGAAGAAACTATAATAAAAGAAAAGCAGTACGATGTTGTGGGAGTAACTTTTGGTCAAGACGGTGGAGGAAAAGATTTTGATGATGAATTTCACTATTGGATAAATAAACAAACGCATAAGATTGATTATATCGCCTATAACTACCGAACAAATAATGGCGGAGTTCGCTTTAGAACTGCTTTTAACACAAGGGTGATTGACGGCGTAACTTTTCAGAATTATATTAATTATGAAGCGCCCCTCGGAACCGCTTTGAAAGATTTACCGAAATTATACGAACAAGAAAAGTTAAAAGAAGTGTCGCAAATACTTACCGAGAATGCAATTAACAATAACAAATAGCTACTTCTAAGATAACTACAATTACAGACAAATACTTTTCTAGCCGCGATAGAAAAGACCCCAGCCAGCTCACAAATACACTTGTTTAGTTCGTGATTAAAGAACTAAATTCTTATCGTACGTATATATCAAGACAGTTAGCGTACAATTCCATTCTGTATACTGGGCTGAATATTGTAATTAAAATCGCTGTCCAATTTTAATACCAGCCCACGGAAGAAATCCATTGTCATCATTAACGTTATTAGACTCTTTAATGTACATTCTATATCCAGGTCCAACATCAATTCCAAAGTTAAACCCTTTGGTTCCATAATAACTTATGCCAACTGGTACATATAACTGCACTCTTTTACCATTTGCTAACCAACCATCTTTATAATCAGCGTAGGTCGTCGATAATCCCGTAGTAAACATCATAGTACTTTCTTTAATCTTAAATGGCAGTATTTTTACTCCTAGACCAGCACTGTTAGAGCCAATACCAAGCTCTAAACTCATATACTGGGATAACACTCTTTCATAAGTAATCCCAATTACTGGAGTAGTCCCTAGAAAATTAAAAGAAATCCCATTCTTTCTGATACCATCAAAATCATTTTTATTCTCTTGCGAAAACATGATAGTTGAACAGAAAAATACAGCTACTACAAAAACACTTTTTTTCATAATTCTCTTATTTTAATTAATTGAAATACCTTTAACGCTATAGTTCTTAAACTCTTACTCTAAGAAACGTATTTAAATTGATTTAAACAAGCTAAAAAAAACAGTCGATGCAATATAATTTAATGCATTATTCAAATAATCGACAAATTATAAAACCGCAACAGCTTTCTTTCTAACCATCTATAACAATCTCCCCTAGATTTGGCTATTCATTTTTTCATAATCAAACCATTGCCCCTTTAAACCTTTTCTCTACTTTTGCAAAAATAATTTTTCACACTTAAACCGTTTATAGCATGCAACTGTATAACACTTTAAGCGCAGAAGAAAGAGCCATCATGATTGATGATGCCGGAAAACAAAGACTTACTTTGTCTTTCTATGCTTATGCGCAAATTCCAGATCCAACACAATTCCGTAACGATTTATTTCTAGCATGGAACCCGCTTGAGGTTCTTGGTCGGATTTATGTCGCCAACGAAGGAATTAACGCTCAACTGTCCCTTCCTGCTGATAATTTCTACGCTTTCAAGGACAGCATTGAAACATATGCTTTTATGAAAGGAATCCGATTAAATATTGCCGTGGAGCAGGACGATCACTCCTTCCTGAAACTAACCGTAAAAGTCCGTGACAAAATTGTTGCTGACGGACTAGTCGATGAAACTTTTGATGTAACAAACATCGGGATTCACCTGAAAGCAAAACAATTCAACGAATTACTCGAAGACCCAAACACCATCGTGGTCGATATGCGCAACCACTACGAGAGCGAAATTGGTCATTTTACCAATGCGATCAAGCCAGATGTAGATACTTTTAGAGAATCATTGCCCATTATTGAAGACCAACTCGCAGCCCATAAATCTGACAAAAAATTATTGATGTATTGCACCGGAGGAATCCGTTGCGAAAAAGCAAGCGCTTATTTCAAACACAAAGGTTTTGAAAACGTGTACCAATTGGAAGGCGGAATCATCGAATACACGCGTCAGGTAAAAGAAAAAGGTTTACAGAGCAAATTCATCGGTAAAAACTTTGTGTTTGACCACCGCTTAGGCGAAAGAATTACTGACGATATCGTTTCGCAATGCCATCAATGCGGCGCGGCTTGCGATGTGCACACGAATTGTGTGAACGAAGGCTGCCATTTGCTTTTTATCCAATGTGAAAAATGCGCACAGCTTATGGAAGGATGTTGTTCAACAACATGCATCGACGTCATCCATTTACCGGAAGAGGAACAAAAAGCGATTCGCAGAGGCATAAAAAACGGCAATATGATTTTCAAAAAAGGGAAATCGGATGTGTTGACTTTCAAAAACAATAAAGAAAGTCATGGAACATTTGTAGCCGAAGGACCTAAAATGGTTGCTTTAAAAGAAGTGAAAGTAAAAAAACAGTATATCGGTAAGGGAACCCACTTTTTCCCAAAACCAAGTGTTGGCCAGTTTTTAATTGAAGACAACGAACTTAACATTGGAGATACCGTTCTAATAAAAGGGATTACCACAGGTGAGCAAAAAATAACAATTACAGAAATGTTAGTTAACGACAAAACTGCTGACAATGTTACAGCCGGAGACACTTGCACCTTTAAATTACCATTTAGAATTCGACTATCCGATAAATTATATAAAATTTTAGATTAAATTTTTATTATTTATCTAGTTTACCAAAACCTATTTCACACCGTTGAAATAGGTTTTTTTTATTAACTATTCGTAAATCATTCGCGTTTTCTATGGTTGTCGCATACGCTTAAAAAATACTATCTTTACAACTTAATCGTTTTAAGAACATAAGTTGTGTTTATCACAACACTATATATAAAATTATGGCATGTACAAGTTGTTCAACTTCTGATGGTGGATCACCAAAGGGTTGTAAAAATAATGGGACTTGCGGCACCGATAGCTGCAATAAATTAACTGTTTTCGATTGGCTTTCTAACATGAGTTTACCCACTGGTCAGGCTCCTTTTGACTGTGTCGAGGTTCGATTCAAGAACGGTAGAAAAGAGTTTTACCGCAATACTGAAAAATTGACTTTAAGTATGGGAGACATAGTCGCTACTGTTGCGTCTCCTGGACACGATATTGGAATTGTTACTTTGACCGGGGAATTGGTTAAAATCCAGATGAAGAAAAAAGGGGTTAGCCCTGATAGTAAAGAAGTTCCGAAAATCTATAGAAAAGCATCTCAAAAAGATATTGATATTTGGTCTGTAGCACGGGAGAAAGAAGAACCGATGAAAGTTCGTGCTCGCGAACTGGCGATTGCTCAAAAACTGGAAATGAAAATTTCGGATATCGAATTTCAAGGAGACGGCTCAAAAGCTACTTTTTATTATACCGCCAATGACAGAGTCGATTTCAGACTTTTAATTAAAGATTTTGCCAAAGAGTTCAATACTAGAGTGGAAATGAAACAAGTTGGTTTCCGTCAAGAAGCCGCTCGTTTAGGAGGAATCGGTTCTTGCGGGCGAGAGTTATGTTGCTCTACTTGGTTAACGGATTTTAGAAGTGTAAATACTTCAGCAGCACGTTACCAACAACTTTCATTGAATCCACAAAAACTAGCAGGACAATGCGGAAAATTAAAATGTTGCTTGAATTATGAGTTAGATACTTATATGGATGCATTGAAAGGGTTTCCTGATTTCGAAACAAAATTAGTTACCGAAAAAGGAGATGCCATTTGTCAAAAACAAGATATTTTTAAAGGTTTAATGTGGTTTGCTTATACTAATAATTTTGCCAATTGGCATATATTAAAAATTGAAAAAGTAAACGAAATCATTGCTGAAAATAAGCTGAAAAACAAAGTTTCTTCATTGGAGGATTATGCAATTGAAATCATTGTTGAACGAGAAAAAGATTTCAATAACGCTATGGGGCAGGAAAGCTTAACCCGTTTTGACCAACCTAAAAAAAGGAAAAAACCAAGCAAAAAACCAAGACCCGCTGGTGAAAATGTTATTGTTGCAAATAATAAAAAACCGGCAAATAACAACTCTTCAGCACCGACCGAAAAGAAACCAACGGTAGCAAGAAAACCCATAATTATTACAAAAAATGAGACTAAAAAATAGCTTTTTTATTCTTCTGACTGTGATTACCTTTTCTTCATGCGATAAAAAAAGAGTTTTTGACGAGTATAAAACCGTAGGAAGCGCTTGGCATAAAGATAGTATTATCACTTTCGATTTGCCAATTTTAGATTCTACAAAACGCTATAATTTATTTATAAATTTAAGAGACAATAACAATTACCAATACAACAATCTCTTTTTGATTGTATCCATTGAAAAACCAAATGGCTACACAAAGGTAGACACCCTGGAATACCAAATGGCTAGTCCAGACGGCACGATACTTGGTGAAGGATTTACAGACATTAAAGAAAGTAAATTGTTTTACAAAGAAAAAGTGAGGTTCAGAGGGAAATACAAAGTTAGCATCAAACAGGCTGTCAGGGAAACTGGTAAAGTTCCTGGAGTGGAACTATTAGAAGGTATCACTGATGTAGGTTTAAGAATAGAAAAAATAGAATAGGATATTATTTATGGCTACGAAACAAAACAATAAAAATGTTAATACGGTCGATAAAGACTTTAAGTATTATACTAAAACATTTTGGAGAATTTTCTTTTACGGAATAGGCGCGGTCGTACTATTTTTCCTGTTTGCGTCTTGGGGACTCTTGGGTCCGATGCCTTCATTTGAGGATTTGGAAAATCCAGACTCAAATTTAGCCACAGAAGTAATCTCTTCTGATGGAGTAGTGATAGGTAAATATTTTCAGAAAAATAGATCTCAATTAAAGTATTCAGATTTACCAAAAAACCTTGTTCAAGCATTGGTGGCTACTGAAGACGCTCGGTTTTATGAGCATTCAGGTATTGACGGAAGAGGTACTTTGAGAGCTATTGCAAGCTTAGGAACTAGTGGAGGGGCAAGTACCTTAACACAGCAATTAGCTAAACAATTATTTCATGGCGAGGGGTCAAAGTTTCTACCCTTTAGAATTGTACAAAAAGTAAAAGAATGGATTATTGCCATTCGACTAGAAAGACAATACACTAAAAATGAAATATTAACCATGTATTGTAATATATATGATTTTGGGAACTTTTCGGTAGGTGTGAGCTCAGCAGCTCAAACATATTTTTCGAAAGAACCAAAAGATCTAACAATAGATGAGTCTGCCATTTTAGTAGGAATGTTCAAAAACTCGACTTTATATAATCCCATAAGAAATCCCCAAGGAGTAAAAAATCGTAGGAATGTTGTGCTTTCTCAAATGAAGAAAGAGAATATGATTACTGAAGAACAAAAATTGAAGTTTCAAAGCTTACCCATCGAATTAAATTTCAAACTGGAAAGTCACCGAGAAGGAACAGCCACTTATTTTAGAGAATACCTAAGAGATTACATGAAGAAATGGGTTGAAGACAATAAAAAACCCGACGGTTCAGATTACGACATCTACAGAGACGGACTGAAAATATATACTACAATTGACTCTCGAATCCAATTGCATGCAGAAGAGGCTGTTTCAGCACATTTAGCAAACCTTCAAGAAGAGTTTTTCATACAAGCTAAAAACAATAAAAATGCTCCTTTTGTAAATATTTCCACTGCAGAAACAGACCGTATTTTAATGCGAGCAATGAAATCATCAAACAGATGGAACGTTTTAAAGTCCCTTGATAAAACTGAAGAAGAAATTATAAAATCATTCGACGTAAAAACAAAAATGACAGTATTTACTTGGAAAGGTGAGAAAGATACGATCATGACGCCTATAGATTCCATTCGCTACTACAAACATTTCTTGCAGTCAGGTTTGATGTCGATGGAGCCGCAAACAGGAAACATAAAAGCCTGGGTAGGTGGAATTAATTACAAATACTTTCAGTATGATCACGTAGGCCAAGGTGCCAGACAGGTTGGATCCACATTCAAACCTTTTGTCTATGCGACTGCCATAGAGCAACTGAACATGTCTCCTTGCGATTCAATTATAGATGCTCCGTTTACCATGCCTGCTGGACGCCACCATGCAACAGAAGATTGGAGCCCACGAAACTCCAACAACAAATACATAGGAATGGTTACCTTGAAAAAAGCGTTGGCTAATTCGATCAATACAATATCAGCCAAATTAATGGATAAGGTCGGCCCTGAGGCGGTGGTTAAATTAACGCATAAATTAGGAGTGAAGTCCGAAATCCCGGCGCAGGCGTCGATAGCATTAGGAGCCGTAGATATTACAGTTGAAGATATGGTTGCGGCATACGGTACTTTTGCCAATCAAGGCGTTTATATCAAGCCCCAATTTTTAACTAGAATCGAAGATAAAAGTGGTGTGATTATTTATGAACCAATTCCAGAATCGCACGATGTTTTAAATAAAGACATCGCATTTGCGATTATTAAATTACTAGAAGGAGTAACCGAGGGTGGCTCTGGAAACAGGTTAAGAACTGATGGTGGTGGTTATGGATACAATAGAATTACGGGATATCCCTATAAATTTACCAACCCAATTGCAGGTAAAACAGGTACTACTCAAAATCAATCTGATGGTTGGTTCATGGGAATGGTTCCAAACCTTGTAACGGGTGTCTGGGTAGGTAATGAAGACCGCTCAGCTAGGTTCAAGAGTATCACTTACGGTCAAGGAGCTACTGCCGCATTGCCAGTTTGGGCCTACTTCATGAAACTTTGTTATGCAGATCCACTACTTAAAGTGTCTAAAGACGAGTTTGAAAGACCCGCAAATCTCTCTATAAAAGTAGACTGTTATTCTGCTCCGGCTCCCAAAGACACTACTGCTGTTCAAAACAACGAAGAATTCCAGTTTTAAGAATACTTAGAAGCTATTTCCAGCTAGACGGTATAGCTGCCGTGGTTGCAACCCAACCATAAAGTATACTACTACTATCTGGACTAAATAAATACTATTAATTACATCATTAGAACAAAATTATATGATTAATAAAAAAGTAAATACCGTTCAAGAGGCTCTTCAGGGTATAGAAAACGGCATGACCATTATGTTAGGTGGTTTCGGACTATGTGGTATTCCAGAGAACTCAATTGCTGAGCTAGTAAAAAAAGGAACCAAAGATTTAACTTGCATTTCAAACAATGCCGGTGTCGATGATTTTGGACTTGGACTACTATTACACAAAAGACAAATTAAAAAAATGATTTCTTCCTACGTTGGGGAAAATGCGGAATTTGAACGCCAGATGCTTTCTGGCGAATTAGATGTCGAGTTGATTCCACAAGGGACATTAGCTGAGAGATGTCGTTCGGCACAAGCAGGAATTCCCGCTTTTTATACACCTGCTGGCTACGGAACCGAAGTAGCCGAAGGCAAAGAAGCTCGCGAATTCAGCGGAAAAATGCATGTAATGGAGCATGCATTCCATGCCGACTTTGCCATTGTGAAAGCCTGGAAGGGAGATACGGCCGGTAATTTAATATTTAAAGGAACAGCTCGAAATTTTAACCCCTGTATGGCTGGCGCAGCCAAAATAACTGTTGCCGAAGTAGAAGAATTAGTGGAAGCTGGGTCACTCGATCCCAATCAAGTTCATATTCCCGGAATCTTCGTGCAACGTATTTTTCAGGGAGAATTATATGAGAAAAGAATCGAACAACGCACAGTAAGACAAAGAGACTAATTATGGCATTAGACAAAATAGGAATCGCACAAAGAATTGCACAAGAACTCAAGGACGGTTATTTCGTAAATCTAGGTATCGGAATTCCAACACTTGTAGCTAATTATATTCCCGCAGGAATTGATGTAGAATTTCAAAGCGAAAATGGAGTTCTTGGCATGGGATCATTCCCTTTTGAAGGAGAAGAAGATGCCGATATTATTAACGCCGGAAAACAAACCATAACCACTTTACCGGGTGCAAGTTTCTTTGATTCCGCTTTGAGTTTTGGAATGATTCGCGGACAGCATGTGGATTTAACGATTCTAGGCGCAATGGAAGTAGCGGAAAACGGAGACATCGCCAACTGGAAGATACCTGGTAAAATGGTAAAAGGAATGGGTGGCGCAATGGACTTGGTTGCTTCTGCTGAAAACATAATTGTGGCCATGATGCACGTGAATAAAGCGGGTGAATCTAAAATTCTTAAGAAATGTAGTTTGCCTTTAACCGGAGTAGGTTGCGTAAAAAAAGTCGTAACCGAACTGGCCGTTTTAGAAGTAACGCCAGAAGGGTTTAAATTACTCGAACGAGCCCCCGGAGTTTCGGTTGAACACATTATCGCTTCCACCGCAGCGGAGTTAATTATAGAAGGAGAAATACCAGAGATGCAGATTTAACGTCTCTATTAGAAAAAATATTACAACTTAAGAGCAATCCTTCTGTCTCTGAGTAGATTACTAATTAATATCTAAAAAGGAGGTCCTCTTTTTTGTGGATGGCCTCCTAATAGAATTTAAGTTTAAACTTAATAAACATAAGCAATAGCGGTAAGATTATCTTTTTTATTAGAAGTTATAACAATAAATTGATATCCTTTTTTGGCTGCATTTTGTTTTAATTGTTTTTCACCTATTTGGGCTAAGGACCATCTTGTTTCACCTTTGGCAATTGAATGATGTCCTTTCAAATTTTCAGATTTTGTTAAACCAATTGTCTCTGATTCTTTTAATACAATCACTTTTTTGTAATCAAAATTATCTGCTAAGATTATCTTTTCAGAAACAGTTTTAGAATTATTATTGGCTTTTTCATTTAATTGCGCTACGGCATAACGGCTTATTTTATGTTGCTCCATACTATTTGGGAGTGCATAATAAACTATGTTATTATCCATTTTTATATAGTTAACTTCTACTTTTTCACCATTGTGTTTAATGATGTCGTGTGTTTGAGCAAATAGTGGTACAGCAAATAACACTGCTATTACGGCTATTATATTTTTCATTTGTATTTAAGTTTTTGTGACTACAGTAAAAATTGCAGTTGATTTTATAATTAATTTAATATTGCTTTCATAACAAAGCATAGGAGTAAAGTCATTATACTAGCTCTGGAGGAGGGGTAAGATTTTTAAAAGTAAATTCCCTAACATTAAAAGAATAAAATGAATTGATTTTTTGTGAATCAAATAAAGAAAAAGAATCCAAATCAAAAAGTTCAATTTGGTCTATGAATAGAGTTTTTACCTTAGCTTCAACTTCGTTTATTTCGCTAACTTCAAAATAACTGTATGTTTCATTTTCAAAGAAAACAGTTAACTTATAACTTATCCAAAGTAATGAAAAAGTGGATATCAAGAACATGAAAATTAGTTTAATTACGTCGTTTTTCATAAAATCAAATTTAATTATAAAGCCTTGTTTTAACAAGGATTATAAGAAAAAATTATGATTTATTACACTTTGTATTTGCTTTTTGCAAACAGCATTTTTTAAGAGGATGTCTATAAATTATTTATTAGTTTTTGAATGTACGCCCCCCTCTTTTAAGGGGTAAAAGCTTAGGTTTTGGACATCCTGTTTTAAATACTTTATTGTTTCTACAAATTCTCTAAGCAATCATTCTCCTTATCTTTTGTAGTAATGAAAGCAGGTAACTATTTGATCGTGATTTTACGTACGAATTAAATGCCTAGTCCAGGAAAAACGACTACCTCAGGCGAGACAGGAAAATTTATATTTATTTGTAAAAACAGACAATAACTACATTAAGATTTACCATAATTTGATCATATATTGAATGCGCAAAAGATTATGTGCAACTTCACACTCAAAAAGTAAAAAAATAATAACTCTAGAAAACTTAAAAGAGTTAACAATAAATTTAAAAGATAGATTCTTTCAATGCTTTGAAAAAAACAAATAACAAGCTTCCTAGAAAAAGGACTGAATTAGCTTTTTTGACAGTAACTCCAAAAGGATTTAAATTGCCCGAACGGGCACCTAGAGTTTCGGTTGAACATATTATCGCTTCTACAGTACCTAGGTTAATTATTGACAGGGATATTCGCCAGATGGTGATTTACTGAATTTAGAAAACATAGCCTTATAAAATAAATGCATCACTAATCTAGCTGCATTTATTTTGACCTAATCTGTCATAAATAAAAGGTGTTCATTTCAGGACAAGCTTTTCCCCAAATTATCCCTAAGAATGCCATCAAGTTCAATTCCAAAATCAAAAAAGTGAATTAATATGTTTGGAAGGCATTTCGGCTGATACCCTCATAAATATAACTAGAAGTCTTCTTATGACTCAAAATGAACTTATAACATTTGTATGCGTCCACTACATTTCTTTGAGTCTTTTATTCTGATTTCTCAACAATATTTTTTTTAAACTCCCACAGGGTAGTCAAACGACAAAACTCACTTTTAAAAGTATTCATTAACTTCCCCCCTTCGGTATTGCGTCTATCAATTTTTTAGTATACTCGTTTTGAGGATTGGCATACAATTCATCTGCATCAGCTATTTCCTCAATTTTTCCTTTATTCATAACCAAAACCTGGTCACTCATGTATTTTACAACGGCCAAATCATGCGAAATGAAGATATAGGTAAAACCAAAATTCTCTTTTAACTCATTTAACAGGTTTAAAACCTGCGCTTGAACAGATATGTCCAAGGCCGAAACTGACTCGTCACAAACGATTAATTTAGGCTGTAACGCAATGGTTCGTGCTATTCCTATTCTCTGTCTTTGTCCTCCTGAAAACTCATGCGGATAACGATTGAAAAAATCGCCTCCCAGCCCCACCCTTTCCAAAATTTCGATCGTTTTGGCCTTCCTTTCTTTATCATTTTTATGCAACCCATGAACCTGCATTGGCTCCATAATGGCTTTCCCAACAGGTATTCTTGGATTCAGTGAAGAGTACGGATCTTGAAAAATAATCTGTATTTCTTTTCTCAATTTTTTTATCTCTGCGCCACCTAATTTTGCGATGTCTTGTCCGCGATATAAAATCTGACCAGCTGTGGCTTTGTCCAATTGTAAGATAGCATTCCCAAGTGTCGACTTTCCGCAACCGCTCTCTCCCACTAAACCTAAGGTCTCGCCTTCGTACAATTTGAAACTAACATTATTTACAGCCTTAAAACCAGATTTTTTCCCAAAGAAACCAGCTGTAGAGAAGTACTCTTTTTCAACATTAATAACTTCTAAGATGGGTTGCTGATTATACAATTTTTCATGGAATTGAGCTCGGTTTTTTGGAGTCACAATTTCTGAATTTATGTTATCATTTAAAAAGTCTTGGATCGTTGGCAACCGTTTCAAGCGAACCTCTAATGAAGGTCTTGAAGCGATCAAAGCTTTAGTATAATTGTGTTTCGGATTTTTAAAAATTTGTTTGACTTCCCCTTGTTCTACAATTTCTCCTTGGTACATAACTAAAACACGATGCGCAATCTCCGAAACAAGAGACAAATCATGAGATATAAAAATGATACTCATTCCCGTTTCCTGCTGAATGTCTTTCAACAATTGAATAATTTCTTTTTGAACCGTAACATCAAGTGCCGTTGTAGGTTCATCAGCAATTAATAATTGTGGTTTACAGGCAATTGCCATGGCAATCATGACCCGTTGTTTTTGTCCGCCAGAAATTTCATGGGGATACTTTTCGAATAGTATTTGAGGATCCGGCAGTTTTACTTTTTCAAATAAAGAAAGTGTTTCTGCCTTTGTATCTGAGCTAGATAATTTAGTATGTTGCAGTAGAATTTCCTGAACCTGGAAACCACATTTCAGCGATGGGTTCAATGAACTCATAGGTTCCTGAAAAATCATCGCGATTTCATTTCCACGGAGGTTCTGTACTTCCTTTTCGTTTAAATTTGCTACATTCTTTCCTTGAAAAACAATAGTGCCGTTTGAAATCTTAGAAATGTGCGCAGGTAACAAGCCCATAATAGCCAACGAAGAAACCGACTTTCCTGAACCAGACTCACCAACGATTCCCAGAATTTCATTTTCATGTAAATCATAACTGATGTTTCTAATAACCGCGTTGTAACCTCCTTCTCTTTTGAAAGAAATTTCTAAATTATTTATCGAAAGTAAAGGCTTGCTCATAACGTCAAAAGTAACCATTTAACCTTACAGTTCTTGTAAATATTGAAACTTGACAACCTAAGTTTTATTTAAACATGAATAATTTCATCGTCTATCAATAAATCTTCTCTTCGAAGTCGAAGAAAAATTTGAGCAACAGCAATGGTGTCCTTTTCACAATAAGTAACAATTCGATCAATGTCCTTATCCACATAAAAAACATGCCCTACCTTACTACCGTCTATATCTCCTTTCGGCGAAGGAATTCCCAGCACCTTGCAAATTAATTTTAAAGAAGTAAAATGCTTGTAATCCCCGAACTTCCATAACTCCAAAGTATCCAAATGCGGAATTTCCCAGGGTTTTTTTCCGAATAGATTGAGTTTATTGGGAATGGCTATTTGATTTATGATCATTCTCCTAGCAATAAAAGGAATATCAAATTCTTTCGCGTTATGTCCACACAAAACATGTTGGGGCTGATTGAAGTGCGTATTTAATAGATTATTAAAATCTTTCAGAATTTTAGTCTCCTCGCCAAAAAAAGAGGTCACTCTGAAATTTCGGATATCGCCTTTGGTTACAAAATACCCCACAGAAATGCAGACAATTTTCCCAAACTCCGCCCAAATCCCAGCTCGGTCATAAAAGTCTTCAGGAGTATACTCGTCTTTTCGTTGATATTGAGTTTTATGTTCCCATAGCTCTTTCATATCCGCATCCAGTTCGTTGAAATCAGCAGCTTCAGGTACGGTTTCTATGTCTAAGAACAGTATGTTGTCAAGACGAATTTTTTCAATCATAGCATCAGGGTATTAGAATAAATTTTGTTGCTTCGTTGGATTTTCATTTTCTAGAAGCCATTTTTTGCGCCATAATCCTCCGGCATATCCAGTCAGTGAACCATCAGTTCCTATGACTCTGTGGCAAGGAATTGCAATCCACAACGGGTTTTTTCCATTGGCAGTAGCCACAGCTCGAATGGCTTTGCTATTTCCTAAAATCTTGGACTGTTCCATATATGTTCTGGTTTTTCCGTAGGGAATATCCAATAGTCCTTTCCATACTTTTTTTTGGAAATCAGTTCCCTTTGGATTAAATTTGAAGGTAAAATCGCTTCTTTTCCCCTCAAAATACTCGTTCAGTTGAGAAACAGCATCACTTAAAACTACTGGAATTACCACTGAAACTATTCCTTCATCAGAAACTGAAATTACTGAAACCCCGTCTTCATCTCCTATAACCTTAGCAATTCCCAAAGGCGTTTTAATGTACACTGCTTCCATTGAATAAAAATAATAAATTAAATCGCTTGCTTCACAAAGAAAACTAAAAGTCCAGAAATAAAATTATTTAGCAAACATTCCTAAACAAAAAACCATCTCAACTGAGATGGTTTTTGTTATTTAGCCCTGATAAAAGCAACATCCTTTATGTTTTCTTCAAACAAAAAGATAGAGCGGATAGCGAGATTAACTCCTAGAAAAAGTCCTGATTATTTCGAATTTGAATAGACATACGCTTCTATAGCTTCTAATTCCTCATCAGACATCGCTTTTGTAATGACAAAATTTGTTTTCATAACTTCATATTGGCTTGGATCAACTATAGGCTCCCCTTCGCCTTTAAGAAAACTAACCATATCCGCGTTTTTATCTTTGTAAATTTTAGCAATATCCTGAAGACTAGGTCCTATAACTTTCTGGTTTACTTGATGGCAGGCAACACAGTTACCTCTTCCGTTAAAAATTTCTTTTCCTAATTCCACTGGCGTTTGGGTAACTTCTTCGGTAGAATTTGGGTAGATAGATTCTTTTTTGGCTTCTTCATTTTTACAAGAAACAACAGTCAGAACAGCCAATAAAAACAACAAATTTTTCATATTACTTTATTTAATAATGTATAAGTATCTAAAAATTATCGACCAATATTTTTTATTAGTTGATTTTCATTCAAGTTCAAATATAACAAATTTTGTTTTCTGTGATGGCTAAGATAGTCTTGCATAATTCAGTATTTGTAATTTTGATCTTCGAATTAGAAAAGATATTTCTACGCTCCGTATTATTTGCCCTTCTACTAATGCTTTTAGAGTTTCTTTTTTAACGTATTCATTTCAGAAAACGAGTCGTACTCAAATAAATCATGTTGTAATATATTTAAAATAATTACTCTCAAAATCATATTTCAGCCACAAAGCTTACTTATGGTCTGGCATAACTAGCGTAACGACTATTGTTAAACATTTTTTTATGTTTATTTATTCAAAATTATTGCCGCTTCCTTAGCAAAGTAGGTTGAAATCAAACTTGCTCCCGCGCGCTTGATACACATTAATTGCTCCATCATAATTTTATCATGGTCTAACCAGCCCCTTTCGGCAGCGGCTTTGATCATTGCATATTCACCAGAAACATGGTAAACGGTTACTGGCACATTTACCGCATTCTTAACCTCGCGAACGATATCTAAATAGGCTATCCCTGGTTTTACCATAACCATATCGGCGCCTTCTTCGACGTCCCACAGGGCTTCTTTGATGGCTTCAATGCGATTTGCATAATCCATTTGGTAAGTCTTTTTATCCGCCGGAACATTTGCATTATCAACGGGAGCACTATCCAAAGCATCACGAAAAGGACCGTAAAATGCGGAAGCGTACTTAGCAGAATAACTCATGATCCCCACGTAGTGGAAACCGGCAGCGTCCAAACCTTCGCGCAAACGCAGTACACGTCCATCCATCATGTCTGATGGCGCTACAAAATCGGCACCGGCCTCTGCGTGAGAAACAGCCATTTTTACCAAGGCGGCATTTGTTGAATCGTTTTCTATATCACCGTTTGCAATAATTCCGTCATGACCATAAATGGAATACGGATCTAAAGCCACATCGGGCATCACAATCATTTCTGGACAAGCCGTTTTGATGGCACGAATGGCATTTTGCATCAAACCTTCTTTGTTCCAAGCTTCTTTTCCTGTATTGTCTTTTAAGTTTTCACTGACTTTTACATAAATATTTACTGCACGAATTCCTAAAGCGTATATTTCTTGTACTTCTTTTACCGTTAAATCAATCGAACGACGAAAGATTCCCGGCATGGAAGCAATTTCCACTTGAACGTTTTCACCTTCAGCAATAAACATGGGAAACATAAAGTCCGAAGGGCTTAAACTGGTTTCTCGGACCAAGCTTCTTATCGATTCATTAGTTCTTAATCTTCGACCTCTGTGTAATGGGAACATATTTCTTAATTTATAATTGACAATGAATAATTGATAATTAGATCCACTCTACTGAGTTTTCCAATACTTTTACTAGTTTTTCTTCTTCACTTCCTGCTTCAGGATGATGGTCATAGACCCATTGCACCTGCGGCGGCAAACTCATCAGGATGCTCTCGATCCTTCCGTTGGTTTTTAATCCAAATAAAGTGCCTTTGTCATGAACCAAATTGAACTCAACATAGCGACCGCGACGAATTTCTTGCCAAGTTTTTTGTTCTGGCGTAAAAGTTAAATTTTTTCTTTTTTCTACAATGGGAACATAAGCTTCGAGGAAACTATTACCTACTTCTGAAACAAAATTAAACCAATTTTGCATTTTCGTTTCTTCCGTTTCTTTGCAATAATCGAAGAATAATCCTCCAATTCCTCTAGCTTCGTTGCGATGCGCATTCCAAAAATAGGCATCACATTGCTTTTTATATTTTGGGTAAAACTCCGGATTGTGTTTGTCACAAGCTGTTTTACATGTTTGGTGAAAATGAATAGCATCTTCTTCAAACAAATAATAAGGTGTGAGATCCTGACCTCCGCCAAACCATTGTTGAATTACATTTCCGTTATCATCGTACATTTCAAAATAACGCCAGTTTGCATGAACCGTAGGTACCATTGGATTTTTAGGGTGCAAAACCAAACTCAGTCCGCAAGCGAAAAATTCAGCTTCACCTACATTGAACAGTTTTTGCATGCTGTCCGGTAATTTACCATGCACGGCAGATATATTCACTCCCCCTTTTTCGAACACTGCGCCATTTTCGATTACTCGGGTTCTTCCTCCGCCACCCTCTGGACGATCCCAAAGGTCTTCACGGAATTTAGCTTGACCATCAACCGCTTCTAGTCCGTTACAGATTTCGTCTTGAAGGTTTTGTATGTAAGTTAAAAACTGTTCTTTCATTGTGATTTTTCTTTTGCAGCAGCAATTTTACCAATTATTTCAAATGAAAACGTTTTACTATCTATTTGAATATGATTATAAATAGCAATTGCTTTTTCCAAAAAATCACATTGATTACTTTTAGAATAAGCGATTAAAAAATCAGCAAATTGCTCTTTTTGAGTCCAATCCATTTCGTATTTATCTAATAGTTGAATCAAATCTTTTTCTTCAATTTGATGAAGAATTACGGTTGTTAAATCGAAATCCGTCAGTTGACTATCAATTAAACTGGTGTCTTCAATATTCCAAAATTTGGGTACAAAAACCAAAGAAAGTAAAGTACTTAACATGTTGTCAATCTTTACTTTCTTTTCGTCTCTTAATCCTTTATTTAGCATCCGCTATTATTGCTTATATTCTTTAACAGCATCAACAAATGCTTTTGCGTGATCCACAGGGATATTTGGTAAAATTCCGTGGCCTAAATTTGCGATGTATTTGTCTTTACCGAATTCGTCAATCATTTCATGTACCATTTTCTTGATAACAGGAATTGGAGACAATAATCGTGACGGATCAAAATTTCCTTGCAATGTGATGTTTCCGCCTGAAAGGTACCTCGCGTTTCTTGGAGAACAAGTCCAGTCTACGCCTAAAGCAGAAGCTCTACTTTTTCCCATTTCGTTTAGCGCAAACCAACATCCTTTTCCGAAAACGATAACTGGCGCGCGATCTGCCAAGGCTTCAACGATTTGGTTGATATACTTCCAAGAGAATTCCTGGTAATCAACCGGAGATAACATTCCTCCCCAAGAATCAAAAATCTGCACGGCATCTACTCCTGATTTTACTTTTTCTTTCAAATATAAAATCGTGGTGTCTGTAATTTTCTGCAATAAAACATGCGCTGCTTCTGGATGTGAAAAACAAAATCCTTTGGCTTTATCAAAGCTTTTAGATCCTTGCCCTTCTACCGCATAGCACATAATTGTCCAAGGTGAACCTGCGAAACCAATTAATGGCACCTCATCGTTCAACATTTCCTTTGTCAATTTAATTGCGTCAAAAACGTAACCCAAAGTTTCATTTACATCTGGAACGATTACTTTCTCGACATCTTGAATCGTACGAATAGGATGTGGTAAATACGGACCAAAATTAGGTTTCATTTCTACTTCAATTCCCATTGCTTGTGGAATTACCAAGATATCCGAGAATAAAATCGCAGCATCAGGACCGATTGTACGAATGGGCATCATGGTTATTTCGGCTGCCAATTCTGGAGTCTGACAACGAGTAAAAAAATCATATTTATCGCGCAATGCAATAAACTCAGGCAAAAACCGTCCCGCCTGACGCATCATCCATACTGGTGGACGTTCAACTGTTTCTCCTTTTAATGCTCTTAAAAATAAGTCGTTTTTGATCATGTTTTAAATTTTAGCTGATTGCTACTCGCTTTCAGTTTTATAATATTCGATAACTTCCTCAATTACCTCTTCAATTGTTGGTGTTTGGGCAATTACAATGTTTTTAGTTTTATTTGTTTCTAAAGTTTTTGCTGTAGTAGTGCCTACGCAAAAACAAATTTCATTTTTGATTTTGTTGTTTGTCAAGTAGCTTTCAACAGCAGATGGACTAAAAAATAAAATTCCATCAAATTTTTCTTGTTCCGATATTTTGAAAGGCGCTAACTTAGTTTCGTAAACTTCTATTTCATTAAAAGTTATTCCTGAGGCTTTTAATGCTTCTGGCAAAGTTTCTTTACGCAAATTTCCACTTAAAAACGTATAGCTTTCTTTGTTGTATATTAAGGTGATTATTTCAGCTAATTCAGATGCATAATCCAAATAAACATCAACTGTAAAACCGTTCTGCTCAAGTAATTCTTTGGTTTTAATTCCTACGCAAAAGACACTTTTAGTTTTAAGAGCTTCCCAACCGTTTTGCTCTATCAAACTTAAAACAGCATTTTGACTACTAAAAATCAAGTTCTTGTTGATTTTATCTAATTCAAAAAGATTGTTTTTAATTTCGATAAAATCTTGTTCTAAAAGATCCATATCAGCATCCAGAAATACTTGTCTTTGTTCGGCTGACAATGTTTTCGTTGATAAAAGGTTTACTTGACTCATTATTTTTTCAAATTATTTTTAATTTCCGTCATCAATTTCTTTCCGCCTCTATTCAAAATTTCTTGAGCCGAATAAAACCCTAATTTCTTCCATTCTTCAATAGGAACAATTTTGTCGATTTCAAACTTTTCTTTTCCGTTTATTGAAAACAAAACTCCTTGAAAATGAATTGTATCTTCCTTTTCATTATAAATTGCTAAAGCTCCAATTGGCGCCGTACATCCCCCTTCTAAAGTTTTAAGAAACTGACGCTCTATATAAGTTACAATCTCTGTTTCGATATGATTCAACTGTGACAAAGCATCTAATGTGAAAATATCCTTTTGCATAGCCACTACGACCATAGCTCCTTGTGCTGGGGCGGGTACCATCCAATCTAAATCTATAAAGTTTTCTGGTTTCAAGTTAATCCTTTCTAAGCCCGCTTTCGCAAAAACGGCGCCATTCCAGCCGCTTTCCTCAAGTTTCCTCATACGCGAATTTACATTTCCACGTAAATCAACGACTGTATGTGTTGGATATCTATTGAGCCATTGCGCTTGACGACGTAAACTGCCTGAGGCAATAGTTCCTGATTCATCTAGAAAATCAAGCTTGCCTTTATGAACTAAAATATCCAGTGTAGTGGCCCTTTCCAGAACAGCGGCCTGTACAATACCTATGGGTAAAGCCGTAGGAACGTCTTTCATAGAATGCACCGCAATATCAACGTCTCCATTAATCATGGCAACGTCAAGTGTTTTAGTAAAAATCCCGGTGATCCCGAATTCGTAAAGAGGCTTGTCGAGAATAATGTCTCCTGTTGATTTAACTGCAATAATTTCGGTTTTGTATCCTAAATCATTTAGTTTTTTTTCTACCGTATGAGCTTGCCAAAGTGCGAGTTCGCTATCGCGAGTTCCTATTCGTATCGATTTATCCATTATTTGACTGCTGCACTAATTTTGAATACTTTTTCAATCCATTCGATACTCTCGTCCACCATGGTGTCGTCATCTTTTAAATGGTTGGCAAAATGCGTAGTTATTTTTTGTATGATTCTAGCGCTAATAATTTCGGCCTGCTCCAAGTTGAAATCCGATATTTTTCTACTTTGAAAATCCAACTCCGATGTTTTTATCGCATTCAGCTTCTCTTTTAAGGCGGTAATTGTTGGCGCAAACTTTCTGCCTTTGGTCCAAAGATTAAATTCCTCTTTGATTGCTTCAATTATAACTTCTGCTGCTGGAATGTGTGCTTTTCTGTTTTCTAAAGTTTCGTCTGTAAGTTGCGACAAATAATCCATGTGAATCAATGTAACGCCCTCTAATTCCTCGACATCTTTATTTACATTTTTCGGAATAGATAAATCCAAAATCAACAATGGTTTTTTGAGGTTCAAAATCGCTTTGTCAACTGTAGGGTTTTGAGCACCAGTGGCAACAACTACAACATCAGCTTTTTGTAATTCCAAATGGAGTTCAGAATAGTCTTTTACGATCAGGTTTAACTTTCCTGCTAATTTTTCAGCCTTATCTTTTGTTCTATTAATAAGGGTGATATGCTCATTTTTGGTGTGTTTAACCAAGTTTTCGCAGGTATTTCTTCCTATTTTCCCCGTTCCGAACAGTAGTATGTTTTTGTTTCCAATGTCTTCAACATTCTTTATGATATATTGTACAGAAGCAAAAGAAACCGAAGTGGCTCCCGAACTGATCTCTGTTTCTGTTTTTATTTTTTTGCTCGCTTGAATTACCGCGTTAACCAATCTTTCCATAAAAGTATTGGTAAGACCGAACTGTTTTGATTGTACAAAGCTCGATCTTATTTGAGAAATGATCTCAAAATCGCCCAGAATCTGACTATCTAAACCTGTTCCAACGCGGAACATGTGACTGATGGCTTCTTGATTTTTATAAACAAAACCTACTTTTTGGAACTCCTCAACGCTACCTTGACTGTTTTCACAAATCAATTTAATCAATTGAAAAGGGTGTTCCGCAAATCCGTAAATTTCTGTTCTATTACAAGTAGAAGTGACAATCAAGCTTTCAATTCCCTCGTTTTTGGCCTGTTCCAGTAAACGTAATTTAGCCGCAACATCAAGGCTAAATTTACCTCTCATTTCGGCATCCGCTTTTTTGTAGCTTAATCCAACCGAGTAAAAATAGTGATGCTTAGATAAGTTGTTATTTTCCATTTAAATACTTTTTCAAAAAGTGAGACAAAATTAGAACTATACTATTTATAAAAGTAACGCTATAAGTTCTTTTTGTGTCGATTCCTGTTTTTTTGTTTCTAATCGACTCTTTTACTACAAAAATGCTTATTTTTGTATCGCTTAGGCTAATTAATGTCTTTCTATTTAGAGCAATTCTAAATTAAAATTAATCATGACTATCATTTTTATAATACAAAAATATCGCTATGAGTTCTCAAGAAATAATTAAAATCGAAGATGATTTTACGTTGATTCGTTTTCAAAATGACAGTGCCGAAGTTTTTAACGCACAACGTGAAGTGAGCAGCGGACTGATCCAATTCCATTTTGGATTGAAAGGAAACGCAAGGTTTATCTTTAATGAAGGGAATTATAATTTAGAAATGAAAGAAGAAAAATCCCTGCTTTTATACAATCCTCAAAAAGAATTACCTTTGAATCTAGAGCTTGCCCCAAATTCCTGGGTGATTTCTGTGATAATTTCTATCAAAAAATTCCATGCTTTGTTTTCTTCGGAAGCGGATTATATCCCTTTTTTGATTGGTGATAACAAAGACAAGAAATATTATAACGAAGGAAATATTAGCCCATCAATGGCAATTGTCTTGAGTCAACTGTTTCATTATAACTTACACCCGTCCATTAAAAACCTTTACTATAAAGGAAAGGGATACGAATTGTTAAGCTTGTATTTTAATCGAACCGAAGATCCAAATGCAGAACAGTGCCCGTTTTTGATAGACGAAGATAATGTCCTGAAAATTAAAAGAGCCAAAGAAATAATTATTGCCAATATGTCTGAACCGCCAGGCTTACAGGAACTAGCCGACGAAATAGGTTTGAATTTGAAAAAACTAAAAATGGGTTTCAAGCAGATTTATGGTGATACCGTTTATGGCTTTCTGTTTGATTACAAGATGGATTTTGCCCGAAAATTACTTGACAGTGGCTCCTATAATGTAAATGAAGTAGGGTTGAAAATAGGGTACAGTACAGGCAGTCATTTCATTGCGGCATTCAAAAAGAAATTTGCTACCACTCCAAAGAAATATTTGATGTCAATCAACACAAATACCTAGTCAAGTATTGTTTTTACATATTAAACAATAAATAAAAAATAGTTAATCGTATTCTATAGAAAAACTACTTTAACTACTTTTACGGCAAGATTACTCATTCTTCAAGTTCAATCATTTTTAACAGAACAGCTGAAGCAATAATAACAAAAGAAATATTTTATGAAAGGTGTATTATTAGTCAATTTAGGTTCTCCCGAAAGTCCAACAGCGAAAGATGTAAAGCCATATTTGGATGAGTTTTTAATGGATAAATATGTAATTGATGTTCCATTTTTGTTGAGAGCATTATTAGTTCGAGGAATAATTTTGCAAACAAGACCTAAAAAATCCGCAGCAGCATATGCTAAAGTATGGACAGATGAAGGTTCCCCGCTGATCGTACTATCAAAAAGAATGCATGCCAAAGTTAAAGGATTAGTAGATGTTCCCGTTTCGTTAGCTATGCGTTATGGAAACCCATCTCTTTTGTCAGGGTTACAAGAATTACATGATCAAGGTGTTACTGAGGTGATGCTTTTCCCTTTGTACCCGCAACATGCTATGGCATCTACCACAACAATATTAGAATTAGCTGAAGATCACCGTAAAAAGTATTTTCCAGAAATGAAATTTACGATAGTTCCTGCCTTTTATAATAAACCAGACTACCTACAAAACCTTGCTGACTCTATAAAAGGACATCTAGAAGGTTATGACTATGATCATCTTTTGTTCTCTTACCACGGAGTTCCGGAGCGTCACATTCGCAAAACAGATATTACGAAGTCACATTGTAAAATTGATGGATCCTGCTGTAATACACCGTCTCCAGCACATGAGTTTTGCTACCGTCACCAGTGTTATGAAACGACAAAGCAGGTTGTCAAATTATTAGGTATCCCAGAAGAAAAATACAGTCAAACCTTTCAGTCTCGATTAGCTGGAGACAAGTGGCTTACCCCTTACACGGATGTCGAAGTGAACAAAATGCCTGAAAAAGGAATTAAGAAATTAGCGGTCGTAACTCCTGCTTTTGTATCTGATTGTTTAGAGACCTTAGAAGAGATTGCGATGGAAGCTAATCACGAATTTAAAGTTCATGGTGGTGAAGAATTCTTTGCAGTTCCATGTTTAAATGATGGTGATGCTTGGTGCAATACGGTAAGTAATTGGATTAGTGAATGGGTAGCTCTAGAAAAGACGAATGTATAAATGGCAGTTTCAGCCGAAGAACTAGGAACTGAAGATATAAAAAAACTTCTTTTAAAACAGGCAGTTCCAGCTTCTATTGGGATTTTATTCATGTCCGTCAATATACTAGTAGATACTATATTTGTTGGACAATGGATCGGTTCACTTGCCATTGCGGCTGTAACTGTAGTCTTACCAATAACATTCTTTATTTCATCATTAGGAATGGCTATAGGTATAGGTGGCGGATCTGTTCTTTCTAGGGCCCTTGGTGCAAAAAATTCAGAAAAAGCAAAAGTCACTTTTGCTAACCAAATTATGATGACCTTTATTTTGGCGTCAATTTTTGTGCTACTGGGAATATTTTTTAGTGCCGATATGTTACTACTTTTTGGCGCAAAAGGCCCCATAATAAAACCCGCAACTGAATTCTTCACCCCAATTATTGTTTCCGTTCCCTTCCTAGCACTTTGCATGATGGGAAACAATATTATAAGGGCAGAAGGCAAGGCTAAATTTGCGATGGTGGCTATGATTATTCCCGCTTTTGTCAATATTATACTCGATGTTATTTTTATAAAAGTGATGGGATGGGGGAATGTTTGGAGCAGCTTTAGCTACGTCCATTTCTTATTTTATGTGCTTCCTTTTTGTTCTATGGTTTTTTGTGTACAAAAGCGAATTAAAACTGAAAGCAAAACATTTTAAATTACACCTACCCATAATAAAAGAGATTACCGAACTGAGTTTTGTTACTTTTTCAAGACAAGGCGTAGTGAGTATTTTAGCAATCATCCTTAATCATACTTTATATTCCTACGGGGGAGAACACTCCATCGCCGTTTACGGGATAATTAGTAGAATGTTAATGTTTGCTCTCTTTCCTATTCTCGGAATCACGCAAGGATTTATTCCAATTGCCGGTTATAATCACGGAGCTAAAAATTACAAAAGGGTCAAGGAGAGTATTAAAATTTCCATTAAATACGCTGCACTTTTAGCGTCGCTAATTTTTGTTTTTATCCTCTATTATGCAACACCTATTGTATCGGTTTTTACTACCGATCCCAAAGTAATTGCAGAAACGCCGGATGCCTTGAGTTGGGTATTTGCGGCTTCTCCTATTATTGCCATCCAATTAATTGGAGCGGCGTATTTTCAAGCGGCAGGAAATGCTAAGAAAGCGTTGCTGCTGACGCTTAGTAAGCAGGGCTTTTTCTTAATTCCATTAGTTCTCCTACTACCTAATTTTTTCGGTATTTTTGGAGTATGGGTCGCCTTCCCTATTGCTGATGTACTGTCAACCCTACTAACGGGTTATTTCCTTAGAAAAGAGATGACCACAAAATTGATTATAACTGCAGATGAACTATTGTAAGAATCTCAACCTGCTATATTTTATCTTTGCAATTCCTTACTTAAATAGCTGTGATACCAGGTACAAAACCGTAAACAACTGGATTACTAAATGAGTAGCTCTCAAAAAAAAACATAAATGGCAATAACTGACGAAGAACTAGGAACCACAGACATAAAAAAGTTACTGATAAAACAGGCAGCGCCTGCCTCTATAGGGATTTTATTCATGTCACTAAACATCCTTATTGACACTATATTTGTAGGTCAGTGGATCGGTTCGCTCGCTATCGCAGTGGTAACAGTAGTTTTTCCAATAACATTCCTAATTTCATCATTGGGAATGGCTATAGGTGTTGGGGGTGGATCAGTTCTTTCCCGCGCTTTAGGTGCAAAAAACCGCAAAAAAGCAAAACTTACTTTTGCCAATCAAATTATGATGACCTTCCTTTTAGCATCCATTTTTGTAATTTTAGGATTTTTTTTTAGTAAAGAGTTGTTGCTTTTTTATGGAGCCAAAGGAGATATTATGGCACCGGCGACTATATTCCTATCACCTATTATAGTTTCAGTACCATTCCTTGCCCTTAGCATGATGGGAAATAACATAATTAGGGCCGAGGGGCAAGCCACATACGCAATGGTATCGATGATTATTCCAGCGCTTGTAAATATTGCATTGGATGTTGTATTTATAAAATTCATGAATTTAGGACTATATGGAGCAGCTCTTGCAACGGGCATTTCCTATTTTACGTGTTTTCTTTTTATTCTTTGGTACTTTGTATATAAAACTGAGTTAAAGATGCAAGTGAAGGATTTTAAATTCCATTTACCAATTATCAAAGAAATCACCTCACTTAGCTTTGTCTCTTTTTCTAGACAAGGTGTAGTAAGCATTTTAGCCATCATTCTCAATCATACTTTATACTCTTACGGCGGCGAAAATTCTATTATTGTTTACGGCATTATCAGTAAGACACTAATCTTTGCACTCTTCCCTGTTCTTGGAATAACGCAAGGATTCATTCCAATTGCCGGTTATAATTATGGGGCTGAAAATTACGGCAGGGTAAAAGAAAGCATCCAAATTTCAATTAAATATGCAGCGCTTTTAGCATCATTGGTTTTTATCGTTATACTCTATTACGCTGCCCCTATCATTGCCATTTTCACTACTAATGAAAAGATAATTGCAGAAGCACCAAGCGCGTTACGTTGGGTATTTGCCGCTTCTCCTGTAATAGCAGTCCAGTTAATTGGAGCTGCTTATTTTTAAGCAGCAGGAAAGGCTAAAAAGGCGTTATTGCTAACGCTAAGTAAACAAGGCTTCTTCTTAATTCCATTAGTACTCATACTACCGAATTTTTTCGGTATTTTTGGTGTGTGGGTTGCCTTCCCTATTGCTGATGTGGCATCAACAATTCTCACAGGCTATTTCCTGAGAAAAGAAATGAATACAAAATTGATTAATACTACCGATGGATTATTATAACTACCTCAAATCCCTACACCTCATCTTTGTAATTACATGGTTTGCAGGTTTGTTTTATATTGTACGCTTGTTTGTGTACCAAATTGAAGCTGCACAAAAGCCATCACCAGAAAAGGAAATTTTACAAGCGCAGTATAAAATCATGACCTACCGCCTTTGGTATATTATCACTTGGCCTTCTGCTATATTGGCAAGTATATTTGCATATTGGATGCTATTTTTTACTGACCTGGGTAAAGCTTGGCTACAAATGCCTTGGATGCATGTAAAACTTGGCTTTGTATTTGCTTTGTATTTATACCACGGGAAATGCCAACAAATTTTCAAACAATTGCAAAACGACCAAATTAAATACACTACCAATTTTATGCGATTATGGAACGAAGGAGCTACCATCATTCTTTTCGCGGTAGTCTTTTTAGTTATTCTTAAAAATGCCGTCAATTGGATTTACGGAGTTATTGGAATTTTTATATTCGCACTTACAATTATGTTAGGTTTTAAGTTTTATAAAAGGATACGAGAAAGAAGTAATTAGCATCTAGTAATTAGCTTTTACGCTTTGAAATAATCACTATTCACTAATCGCTAAAAAATGCTAAAAGGCTTTAAAATATCGATGTTATCTTTGCGGGTTAGGATATTTCTTTCGATGATCGTATTGATTATTGTAGCCTCCGTCCTACTCGCTTCTATTTCCATTATCCAGTTTAAAAATGAAGCTAAAGAATACCATCAAGAACGATTAGAACGCAAAGAAAATGCAGTTCGAGAACATATTAACTACGTGCTCTCAACAACCACCTATCCACTGACAACTGAAAATCTAGATTTAATTTTCAAGGATAAAATTCACGAGCTGGCGCACATACATAACATTGAAATTAATGTTTACGGCTTAGACGGAAAACTTTTAAAGTCCTCCAAAGAATCGTTTTCCGTTGATAAAGTTTTGCCTCCAATCCCCAAATATATTTTAAAACTGGTTCGTTCCTCAATTGAGAAAAGGTACGTAGACATCAGGACAATAAATGGTGTCAAGAACCGATCTTCTTTTACCGAAATAAAAGACGACAAGTTCAAGCCCTTAGGTGTTTTGAACTTACCATATCTAGAGGATGACGGTTTCTACGACAAGGAATTGAAAAGTTTTCTAATCCGATTAGGGCAGGTCTATTCCTTTATGCTGATTGTTGCTTTTGGACTAGCCTATTTTCTTGCCACTTATATAACAAAGTCATTAAAGACAATTTCTGATCGCTTAAACGAAACCAGTTTAAAGCAAAAAAATAAAAAAATCGTCTTAGAGGCGAGTAGCAAAGAAATCAACCTGTTAATCACCGCCTACAACCGCATGGTGGATGAACTTGAGGTTAGTGCAGTAAAACTGGCGCAAAGCGAGAGAGAAGAGGCTTGGAGAGAAATGGCAAAACAAGTCGCTCACGAAATTAAAAACCCATTGACCCCAATGCGGTTAACTGTACAAAGTTTTCAAAGAAAATTCGACCCTAATGATCCGGAAATAAAGCAAAAAATGGACGATTACTCAGAAACATTGATTCAACAAATAGACACCATGAATTCTGTTGCATCCGCTTTTTCAAATTTTGCCTCGATGCCCGCTCAACAAAATGAGACCTTAAACGTCGTGGAGGTAGTGGAACTGGCTTTGGATATTTTCAACGAGGAGTTTATTATTTTTGAAAGTAACTCATCAGAGATTATATCGAAAATAGACCGAACACAACTGATTCGAATAATCACCAATTTAGTCAAAAACGCCATTCAATCGATACCAGAACAGCAAGAGGACAAAAAGGTTTTCATAAACGTAAAAAAAGAAGTAAATAATGTCTTGATTAGCGTTACTGACAATGGAACGGGAATCAGCCCAGAAGACACTAACCGTATCTTCGAATTTAAATTTACAACCAAAAACAGCGGAATGGGTCTGGGTTTGGGTATTATTAAAAACATCATCGAAAATTATAAAGGAACAATTACCTTTGAAACAGAATACGGAAAAGGAACTCAATTTACAGTTTCGCTTCCCATAATTAACTCCTAAATTATTATAATGAGCTACAAAAACCTTTTAGTCGCAAAAGAAGAAAGCATTGCAACCATAACTATAAACCGCCCCACGAAACTGAATGCACTCAATAAAGAGATCATTCTTGAGTTACATCAGGCCTTTCAGGAATTAGAAAAAGATTATGAAACCCGAGTTATTATTTTAACTGGTAGCGGCGAAAAAGCTTTTGTAGCTGGTGCTGATATTGCTGAGTTTTCAGAATTTTCGGTTGAAGAAGCTGTTCAGTTAGCTGCCCATGGGCAAGACACCTTGTTTAACTTTGTAGAAAACCTAAAAACACCTGTAATTGCTGCTGTTAATGGTTTTGCCCTTGGCGGAGGACTAGAATTGGCAATGGCCTGTCATTTTCGAATAGCTTCTGACAATGCCAAAATGGGCTTGCCAGAAGTGTCTTTAGGTGTTATTCCTGGTTATGGTGGAACGCAACGTCTACCTCAACTAATTGGAAAAGGACGTGCTATGGAAATGATATTGACAGCCAGTATGTTGACAGCTGAGGATGCCTATAGAATGGGATTGGTGAACAATGTTATTCCACAAGCAGAACTCTTAGATTACTGTAACGGAATTGCAAAAAAAATCATTAAAAATTCTCCTTTGGCTTTAAGTGCCGCCATAAAGTCAATCAACGCTAATTATACAGATGGTGAAAACGGCTTTGAGACAGAAATAAAAGCCTTTGGAAAATGTTTTGGAACCAACGATTTTAAAGAAGGAACAACTGCCTTTTTAGAGAAAAGAAAAGCCGTTTTTACCGGGGAATAAAACTTTTTATATTCCACTTAAAATATTTCTAACTGCAGATTCTACGATTACAAAAACATAGAATCTGCAATTTTTCATTTAAACAAACCCAAACGGTTCATTCATCAAACAAATTTTTTCTTTATTATTCGGCTATTTTACTTTACAAAACCTAATTTTGCAAAATTATACTTGGAAATATTCAACCACTAAAAATTATGATTATGTCTTTTCAACCTGTATTCGTTCAATTTTGGGAAAAAGTAAAAGAAAGTATCGAAAATGGTACTTATGCTAAATTGACTTTGGCCAAAACTATTGGTGATACTGAATTGAAAAACATCTATGTACGTCCTGTATTACTTGAGAATGATGTTTTCAGTCTTTCTCTTAGTGCTAAGTATAAAACAGAAGAAATTGAGAGTTTCCATACAATCGATGAAGCCTTTTTAGTTTTGACACCTTATTTAAATAATCCATTTTTGACAGCCTTGTTGTTTACCACGGAAAACGACATCACTTTTAAACTTAACAAAAAGAGGGTAGGGAGCATCATAGAGCAAGCTCCCACTTTTAAAAGCGCATCAGATGTTATCCTAGAAATGAAGTCAAAAGGCATTTCGATTTAGGATTTTTGATTAACGATTGTTGATTTAAAAAACCAGCAATCCAACAAATATCTGAAATTTAAAATAGTGGTTAGAGACCAGAATTTAGTAATCAGTTCATGGCTTGGGTGTAAAAAGACTGAAATTGATCTTTTTTAATTAAAGTAGCAGTATTTGGACGTCAACAAACTGAATACCAAAAAATGAACACTGTTTACTTACTTTTCACCCTCCCATTCCGCATAAAACTGACTTAAGAAACCCTCCATATAACGGTGTCTTTCTTTCGCAATTTGTTTGCCAGATTCGGTATTCATCTTATCTTTTAGCAGTAATAACTTTTCGTAAAAATGATTCAGCGTGGGTGCCTCACTATTTTTGTACTCTTCCTTGGTCATCTTGGTGTTCGGGGCGATTTTAGGGTCATAGAGCGTTCTATTTTTGAACCCGCCATAGTTGAACGTTCTCGCAATTCCAATGGCTCCCAAGGCGTCTAAACGATCCGCGTCCTGAACTATATCCAGCTCTATTGAAGTAAAGGCTTTTTCGAAATTACCTCCCTTATAGGAAATGTTCTCAATGATTTTAACCACATGCTCGATTGTGACCACATCTACATTTTCTGACTCCAGAAATGTTCTAGCTACTTTAGGTCCTACGGATTCATCTCCGTCATTAAACTTACTGTCGGCTATATCGTGAAGTAAAGCACCTAATTTTACAACCGTTACATTGCAAACTTCATTCTGTGCAATTAACATTGCGTTTTTATAGACTCTTTCTATATGGAACCAGTCATGACCTCCTTCAGCATTCTCCAATTTATCTTTTACGAAAGCTATTGTATTACTAACTATGTCCGTTTTATTCATTTTTTATTGCTCTAAAAAAAATGTTGGTTTCCGAAGATTTAAAAACCTCAAAAACCAACACTTATTATTCTTTATTTATGATCCCAAGCCTTTGTAACTATATTCTAGCTGGCTCCACCCATTTGAATATATGAGACTCTTGCGGAATGGTCATTCTTTCTGAAATTCTAGCCATTCTTGCAGGTAATTTCATCAAATAATCTCTTGCTTTTTCAGCTTCGTCCGTCAAGCCGGTAATCTTATCAATTTCCCACTTGTCCATTAATTTCTGCATGATATCAATGTAGTCAGCCGCAGTGTATACACCAATTCGTTGTGCAGAATCGGAAAACTGCTCAAAAGCGCTACTTATCTTTTCTCCTGACTCTCTCAAAAAATGAGCTGGCATAACAATTTTTTGCTTCATCATATACTGAAAAGCAATCATCATTTCACTAGGATCGACCTGAAAGATTCTGGTCACGAACTCACTGTAGGCATGATGATGGCGCATTTCGTCACCAGCAATCATCTTGCACATTTTAGCTAATTTGTTGTCCCCGTATTTCTTAGCCATTTGAGCTACACGATTGTGAGAAACGTATGTTGCTAACTCCTGAAAACTAGTATAAACGAAGTTCTTATACGGGTCCCTTCCGGTACCAATATCGAATCCGTCATTAATAAGATGCTGCGTGGTGATTTCAATTTCACGCATGTTTACACGACCAGATAAATATAAGTATTTATTCAGTAAATCACCGTGACGATTTTCCTCCCCAGTCCACTGTCTAATCCATTTAGACCATCCGTTTCTTCCTACGTTATCTACTCCGTCCACATCCATTAACCAGGATTCATAGGTAGGAAGCGCTTCTTCGGTAATAGTGTCACCCACTAAAGTTACCCAAAAATCATAAGGTAAATCTTTTGCAATTTCGCGTAATTCCTTCACCTCTTCAAAAAAAGTATCACTCTCTGAATTAGGCAAAAAATCAGCTGGCTGCCAAATTTTTTCTACTGGTATTAAAAACTGATCAACATAGTTGTCAACGTCTTTTTCTAGAAACTGCATAACCTCTAATCGTATATTTTGTGTTGACATTTTATATAAATTAAAATTTTATTCCTTTTACTACTTCACTTTCTGTCTTTTCCATTAACTCCGCAAAATCAAGCTCTCTAACTGCTAATGGCTTATGAACTACAAAGGTAAGGCGATTTCCTAGACCAAGTGGAAAAAAACCATATTTAACCACTTTCCAAGAATTATTTATGCTTATTGGAACCACGTAAGCCGATGGAGCGTACTTACACAGTATTTTTAGTCCGCTTTGTGCAAAAACCCTTGGCTTGCCCGTTTTACTGCGAGTACCTTCTGGAAAAATAACTGCTGCACGTTTATTTTTTTCGATGTATTCCGCCAACTTTTTAATTTCTGGAATAGCTTGTTTAGAGTCCTTTCGGTCAATCAATGCCGAACCACCATGACGTAAATTAAAGGAGACGCTTGGAATTCCTTTTCCAAGTTCCATTTTACTCACAAATTTACAATGAAACTTACGCAAAAACCAAATCATTGCAATAATATCGTACATACTTTGATGATTGGAAACAAATATTATGGGAGCATCTTTTGGTATGTTTTCTATATTCTCAAATTTGTAGCTGGTTCCTAAAAGATTCGAGCATTTTACTAAAAAAAAATTGAGGTAATCAACACTTACTTTGTGGGCCTTATATCCAAAAAGATTAAAGCAAACCCACTGAATTGGATGAAAAATGACCAACGTAAGACCGAAACACAAATAATACAATACAGATATGGGGTACGAAACCAGTTTTTCCATGCTTAAAATATTAACTACAAAAGTAAGAAATATATTTTTTCCTGCTATTTAAATCCCAAACAATAATAGGTTTGCTGTTTAATTGTACATTTGCTAGCTAAAATATTTACGTTTTATCTTTACAAATGAACTTTACTTATCCAAAAAACGAAAAACTAAAAAGCAAAACCACAATCGGATTATTATTTACTGATGGGAAATCAGTGTCTAAATACCCGTTGCGATTGGTTTACCATTCCGGTGCGTTAAGTGACAGTCAAAAACTAAAAATGGGAGTTTCCGTTTCTAAGAAAAACTTTAAAAAAGCAGTAGATCGCAATTACTTTAAACGAATCCTTCGCGAAACCTATCGACTGAACAAACATATACTCGTTGATAACTTAGACAAACCACATGCATTTATGTTGTTTTATCAAACGAAAGAACGCTTGACTTATGACGAAATCAATACCAAGACAATCCAATTGTTCGAAAAATTCGTTTCACAAAACATAAAAAAAGACCAAACAGACATTTCCAAAATCTCGGCAATTGAATAGTTTCTCTCTCAATAAACTAAATTCAAATTAATTCTATACGGCTCTCATTATTGCTGATTTATTCCTAATTTAGTTGGCTTTAATCTAAGAATAAAATATTATGATGCCGTTTTTGAAAAAAAAATATATTTTCCCTATCGTTGCTTCATTATTTTTGTTTGTTGGTGCTAGTTTCAAAAATGACTTTTTTGAAATAGCCAAACAAATAGAAATTTTCACGACCCTCTTCAAGGAATTAAACACCAACTACGTAGACGAAACAAACCCAGGAGAATTAATGGACAAGGCTATTACCGGTATGTTGAGTAGTCTAGATCCTTACACTATTTACTTTAACGAGCAGGAAGTGCTAAACTTCAAAATAAATAATACGGGAGAGTACACTGGTATAGGCGCTTTGATTACTAGAAAAGAAGATAAACTAATAATAAGAGAGGTCTACAAAGATTTCCCTGCTGATAAAGCCGGCTTTAAAGCTGGAGATGAAATTATCCAAATTGGTGATGTTCTTTTGGCCGACTTTAAAAACGATGCTTCGAAATTGCTGAAAGGGGCTAAGAACACTAAAATAGAGATAAAATATATACGCCAAAATAAAAAAAATACCACAGAAATAGTACTAAATGAAGTTGCAATAAAATCAGTTCCTTTCTTTGCAAAAATAGATGCTAAAACCGGTTACATCGTTTTGTCCCGTTTCAACGTAAAAGCAGCACTTGAAACAAAACAAGCACTTGAAGAACTTAAAAGCCAGGGTGCCGAGAGGATTATTTTGGATTTACGAGGCAACCCAGGCGGCTTGCTCAATGAAGCCATAAACATTTGCAATCTCTTTGTGCCAAAAAATGAGGTTATCGTAACCACGAAATCGAAAATCGAAAAACACAATAACACCTACAAGACCAACTTTGAGCCAGTTGATACTGAAATCCCATTGATTATCATCATAAACGGCAAAAGCGCCTCGGCATCAGAAATAGTTTCAGGAGCCTTACAAGATTTAGATCGGGCGGTTATTGTGGGTAGCAGAAGCTTTGGAAAAGGATTAGTGCAGAAACCGGTCGATTTGACTTACAACACACAACTAAAGGTGACTATTTCCCGCTATTATACTCCTTCAGGTAGATGTATCCAAGCCTTAGATTACGCGCACAAAGAAAAAAATGGCATAGCTCTTAGAACTGAAGAAAAAAACTATAACACTTTTAAAACCCGCAAGGGCAGGATCGTTTATGATGGTGGCGGAATTTTGCCAGACCTACAACTCGACGAGACAAGAATGAGCCCTATTGCCGCTTCTTTATTGAAAAATGATGGCATATTCAATTACGCTACCGAATATTACTTTAAGAATCCAAATTTGGGAGATCAAATTCCAAACTTCTCTAATGATGATTATCAAAACTTCAAACAGTTTTTAAAAACCCAGAATGTCTCTTTCGATACCGAAACGGAATTAGCACTAAAAAATACTTTGGCGATGGCCAAAAAAGAGAAAATTGACACCGCCATTCTTACAGAATACGAACAGTTACTTTTAGCATTACAAAAAAGCGAGGAACTACTATTGGATAAAAATCAAGAAGAAATTAAAGGTTTAATTATTGATGAAATCATCAAACGTTACCAATATCAAGAAGGTCTATACCAATATTATTTAAAAAACAATTCAGAAATTCAGAAATCCCTCATCATTTTGAATAACAGCGCCCAATATAAAAAAATATTAAATAATTAATCGATGCTAAACTATTTTAAAATAATAGCTTTGGTTACATATGGATGCCTTACTGCCCAAGGGAAAAAAGTTGAGACAGTTTATTTTGATTTTGACAGATACGACTTGGAATATAAACAGAAGCAAACAATTATTGATTTTGTCATTCGCTCCGACACTTCTAAAATTGAATCCATTCAAATTTATGGATATTGCGACGACAGGGGTGATTATGATTACAATTATAAATTATCGCAAGACAGGGTCAACACTGTTCAAAACACACTAACTTCAAGTGGTTTTAATAAAAATAAGATAGTGATCATTGAAGGAAGGGGGCGCGTAGTACTGACAGATGAATCTTCCGACAATTTATCTGAAATACGCTCAAAAAACAGACGAGTAGATTTACTTATAGTTCGAAAAAATAGTTTTGGGAAAGGAATTTATACCTCCTTCCAGGATAATCTTATAATAGGCGACCGAATCTTTTTGAAAGAAATCTTTTTTCCGATGGGCAGCAGTGCACTTTCGTATTCTGCAAAAAAAGAGTTAGATAGAATCGTAATTGTTTTACAGAACCATAAAAATATAGAGTTTGAGATTAGAGGCCATGTCTGCTGTACCCCAAGTCCCTTTGAAGATGCCATTGATGATGATACAAATGAAAGAAAACTGTCTTTGAATCGTGCAAAAAGCGTTTTTTGGTACTTAAAGTCTAAACGTGTAAATAGTCTAAGAATGACTTATACAGGCTGCGGAAACAAGTTCCCCATGGAAAAAGGATCGGAATTTGACCGAAGAGTTGAGTTTCTGATTACTAAAATATAAATTAGGCGCGCACCATATCAATATGCGGAATATCATCCTCTAAATACATTTCGCTAATTTGAACAAAACCATGGCTTTCATAGAATTTTTTTAAGTATAATTGTGCTCCAATGGTGATTTTACTCTCGTTAAAATGAAGTTGAATTCCAGCAATTGCTTCCCGCATTAAATCGTGTCCCCATTTCCTGGTTCGGTAATTCGGATCAACAACTACTCTGCCTATTGAAGCGTTGTCGAAACTTATTCCTGCTTTAAAAAGCCGTGCATGGGCAACGATTTTACCTTCAAATTCACCGTAAAGATGTAATGCGATCTTGTCTTTACCGTCTAGGTCAAGATAAATGCAGTTTTGCTCCACCACAAAGATCTCACTTCTCAGCTTGAGCAAATCATATAATTCATTAACCGTTAATGCCTCAAAAGGCTTTATTGTCCATTGTATTGCCATGGATTATTGTTTTTTTACTGTAATTTTTAATTGAAATATCCTCTGTTATCTCCCCAATATGGAAACCGATTTTATAATGGCTTCCAACTCTAGCATCATATCCCTTTTCTCTTTCGATGGAGAATAACAAAACCCTTCTAAAACTAGTACTCTGTCATTATTTTTATCTACAATCGCATAATTGATGAAAGGCCCCGACATGAAATCATTCTTTAATTCCCAAGTTCCTTTCGTTTCGTAGACGAGCTTGCCATCCAGTTTAATCTTGAAAAAATAAGGAGCATAAGCCTCTTCAGTGATCATATCGGTATCGGGGTCTTTCCCATGAATATAGAGCCTCCCGATGGAATCTCGCATTTTTATAATGTTCGAAACTAAATTGTCTTTGTTTGTAATGGACTTAGGCGAAACCTCGTAAATTAACAGACTCGTGTTCCCACTTACTACTTCTTTTTTTAACCATATAAACTTATCTCCCTGAACCATGTATGCATAGGTAGAGGGAATATCTACAGAAATATTAAACTTATTTCCAACTGTTTTAGGGTCGAGTAACGACTTTCCATTTAGCCTTTGGATCTCATCAATTTCTGTTTGACGAATTGTTTTAATGATTTTGGAAGTCCTATTTTCTATGATGGTCAAAATGGCTGCAGCTGTTTTCCCCGTAATATGAAATACATTTTGGGGAGAGGCATACTGGTCATTCTTTATGAAAAATTTATTTTTATCTCCTTTTTTTACCACAATGATGTTTCGGTTATCAGTCATAAACCCTTCCATGATTTTAACTGGATATTGATTTATGGTAAAAAGTGGTTCCTCCTGCGGCAACCCGATAACTGGAGCAGCAAACTTATTTCGAATACTATCCCCAATTTCACCATTCCACAACTGATCATCTATTATAACTGATATACTATTCACTTTCCCCGTAGTTTTCCGCGGAAGATCATCGTCTTTCTTTTTACATGAAAAAATTAAGACAGTAATAAGGAGAAGTAAAAAATAAATTTTATTCATTATAATTCGATTGTGAAATGCTACGCATTCAATCTAAAAGGTTTTCCGCGGCGCTTCGAAACTTTTAAACCATATTAAACCCAAATTTATAGAAGATAATTCTATTATCCGTTAATTTTTAACTTCATTCCAGGTTTAATTTTTTCACTGCGAATATCGTTCCACTTTTTTAAGTCTGAAATGGATACTCCAGGATATTTTTTTGCAATGCTATACAGTGAATCGCCTTTTTTAACATAATAATCAACTCCCTTTTTTGGAGAAATAGTGATTGAACTTTCCTTTTTCTTGAAAGAATTCGCAGTTGCATTGTCAGTATGGATTGCCACTTCATTTTTAGCAACCGTTAAACTCCTTCCCAAAGCAATAGTATTAACCAATAAATCATTCCACTCTTTCAAATCCTTCAGAGATGTTCCAAATTTTTTTGCAATGCTACCCAGATTATCTCCTTCTTTAACCGTGTATTGAATGTTTCTCAAGTCGCGACCTAAAACAAGAACTTCTTGAGTGTCTAATTTATTTTCTATAAGCTGCAAACTTATACCTGCCTGAACTGTATTGCTTGAAAGCTTATTCCATTCTTTAATTTCAGCTACAGTAACATTGTTCTTCTTAGCAATCGAGTTCAAATTATCTCCTTTTCGAACCACGTATAAGGTCTTTAGATTTGTGAAAATCGTGTCTTTATTAATCTCGTTTTCCTCTTTTACCTCCGTAGCATTTTCCAATTGCGCTATAACTCCTATTTGATTTTTTAAGATACTCTCCTTGGAAGCAGGTTCCAACTTAGCCTCTTTCACTATAGTTTTAACGATACTTTCTGTCGTGATAATTTTTAAGCTTTTCCCATATGCAATAGTATTGCTTCGCAGTCTATTCCACTTTTTTAAATCGGAGACCTCCACATTATATTTGTTGGCAATCGCGCCCAAATTATCTCCTCGTTTAATTTTATAATATTTTGTCTTAGTACGGGTAATCCTTTGTCTATTTGAACTAATCATTTCCTTTGAAACTGTCGCACTATTTTGCTGAAAAGGCATTTCTCTCAGATCTAGTTCATGTTGTACATAGGCGTATATTTTGTCTTCATTAGATGCAAATACTCCGGTTTTTTCTTTCGGCAATCTCAAATAATGGTCTTCATCACTATAAAAAGGAATTACGTTTAACTTGTAGGAAGGGTTTAATATTTGAAGTTGAGAAACAGGAACGTCTAATAAGTCTGATATTTGCTTAAAGGACATTTTCTTTTTAATCATAATGGTGTCCGTGGCGAAATGTTGTACTAAAGCCCGGTCAGGTACTATTCCATGCTCATTATGATACTCATATAAATACATCGTCGCTAAGAATGCTGGGACATATCCTCTTGTTTCTCTTGGGAGATGTTTTCTTATATTCCAATAATTTTGTTTCCCACCAGAACGTCTGATCGCTTTAGAAACATTACCCGGTCCAGAATTATAAGAGGCCAAAACTAATTCCCAATCTCCAAAAATAGAATACATATTGGACATGTATTTTGCAGCAGCCGCGCTAGACTTTAGCGGATCACTTCGCTCATCAATATAAGAATCAATCTTTAAATTATATTGTTTCCCTGTTTGGTACATGAACTGCCAAAGTCCCGTTGCCCCCAATCTAGATACCGCTTTAGGATTTAGCGCCGACTCTACAACCGCCAAATATTTTATTTCTAACGGCACTTTTTCTTTGGCGAAAGCCTCTTCAAAAAGCGGGAAATAATATTCAGAAATGGCCATCAACCGTTCAAAGGATCTTTTTCTATATTTTAAATAGGATTTAATTACATTTTCAAGACTTTCATTGTATTCAATTCTGAAAGGTGATTTGGCATTCATTTCTGCTAATCTCGATTTCAATAATTCAGTAGACAGCTCATCATAATCTACTTTTTGATCTATATCAATATTTTCAATATCGGAAGTGATGTCATTGTACAAATCTAAATTTGTCAATTCATTCATCCATAAGCTATCCACGCAGAAAGCCATATTGTCCTTCTCAAAGGTATTTTTGATGGAATCTAAATAGGATAAGTTACGCTCTAAATTAACAATTCCTTCGCTTTCGACAAGGTTTTGCGAAAACAAAGGAATTGATACTAATAATAAAAGTGATATTATGGATTTTTTTATATTCATGCTGTTTTTTTGCCAACTATCTTAAATCTAAATGATTAAGCGAGTTTTTTTTTACAAACATAATGCGTTATTCCTAAGAAATTCCATAAATAATGTTAAAAATATGATTTTTAGTCTAAAATTGCCGCTATACCTGGCAATACTTTACCTTCAAGCATTTCAAGCATTGCACCACCTCCTGTAGATACGTAACTCATTTTATCTTCAAGTTCAAATTGCTTTACTGCCGCAACTGAATCCCCACCACCCACAAGAGAGAATGCTCCGTTTTCAGTAGACGCGGCTATATAGTTACCAAGAGCGATAGTTCCATTAGCAAAACTTTCCATTTCAAAAACACCTAAAGGACCGTTCCAAAGAATGGTTTTGGATTCCATTATTACTTTTTCAAAATTGGCTAGTGATTTAGGACCTGCATCAAGACCTTGCCATCCGTCAGGAATTTCATTTACATCAACAATTTTAGTATTTGCTGTATTTGAAAAATCATCTGCTGCAATAACATCTACTGGAATATGAATTTGAACTCCTTTTTCTTTAGCTAATCTCAAGATTTCTAAAGCCAATTCTTGTTTGTCATCTTCACAAATAGAATCACCAATTTTTCCTCCTAAAGCTTTCACGAAAGTAAAAGTCATTCCGCCACCAATGATCATGTAATCCACTTTATCAAGAATATTTTCGATAACCGTAATTTTCGAAGATACTTTTGATCCACCAAGAACAGCCGTTACGGGTTTTTCGCTGTTTTTTAATACTTTATTTAAACTTTCGATTTCTTTAGCCAATAACAATCCAAAACATTTATTGGTTGGAAAAAATTGCGCAATGATAGTAGTTGAAGCATGCGCTCTATGCGCAGTTCCAAAAGCGTCATTCACATAAATATCACCTAGTGAAGCCAATTCTTTTGCAAAAGATACATCTCCTGCTTCTTCTTCCTTATGAAAACGTAAGTTTTCTAACAATAAAACTTCTCCAGCTTTTAAGTTTGCAGCAGCATTTTCTGCTTCTTCACCAATACAATCTGAGGCAAAATGAACGGGTACTCGAAGCACTTCTGAAGTTGTTTTCAAAATATGTTTCAACGAATATTTCTCTTCAACTCCTTTTGGTCTTCCCAAGTGCGACATTAAAATTACGCTTCCACCTTGAGCAAGAATTGCATCTATAGTAGGTTTTGCCGCTTCAATACGAGTAGCATCCGTTACCTTAAAATTTTCGTCCAAGGGCACGTTAAAATCAACACGTATTATTGCTTTTTTATTTTTAAAATCAAAGTCGTTTAAAGTCTTCATTAGGTCTGTTTTTTAGTTTATTTTTTAGAAAGAATAACAAATATAGAATTTTAGATTATGAATAAATTGGGATAAATCAAAAACAACTACTTTTAATCAACGAAATCGTTGTAATTTGACAAATAATTTATTTTATCAGCATTAAAAGTTATTTATTTTTAAAAAAGTGCGTCTGTTCTCGTTTTGAAATCATAAAGAAACTTTATCGTCAATTTGAAGCTCAGCTTTTGGCAAACTTTGTTAATGAAAACTTTAGACTAACCCATTTTCTTCTATCTTTGCTTTATGGAATTTTCTGAAATTTTAGGGCAAGAACACATTAAAAATCATCTGACAAAAAGTGCAGAATTAGGTAGAATCCCACACGCGCAACTATTTGTTGGCCCGGAAGGAAGCGGCACGTTAGCGATGGCAATTGCTTATGCACAATACATTTTATGCAGCAATCATAACGGGGAAAACTCGGGTCCCAATGAAGCCTGCAATCTGAAGTTCCAGAAAACATCACATCCTGATTTACACTTTGCTTACCCTACGGTAACGACTCCGAAAGTAGATAAAAAGCCTAAAAGCATAGATTTTATTGTTGATTGGAGAAAGTTTGTTTCTCAAAATCCTTACGGAGGATTATTTGATTGGTATGCTGTTTTGGGCGTTCAGAACAAGCAAGGAGAGATAAGGGTGGATGATGCACAAGAAATTTTAAAATCATTGTCTTTAAAATCATACGAGGGAGGTTATAAAATAATGATTGTCTGGATGGCAGATAAGTTAAATATAGCCGCTTCCAATAAGTTATTAAAACTACTAGAAGAGCCCCCAGAAAAAACAGTCTTCATTTTAATTTCTGAAAACGAGGAAGATATTATTCAAACCATACGTTCGCGATGTCAGATTTTACATTTTAACGGACTAAGTGAATCTATCATAACAGAGGCTTTGATTTCTCGTAAACAAGTACAGCCAAGTTTAGCAGCAAAAATAGCACACCAAGCACAGGGTAATTACAATATCGCCTTACATCTCCTTCATGATGATAATGACGAATTTCCATTTGAGCAGTGGTTTGTAACCTGGGTTCGAGCCGCTTTTAAAGCGAAAGGAAATGCAGCTGCGATTCAAGATTTAATACTTTGGAGCGAAAAAATCGCAAGCCTTGGACGAGAAACACAAAAGAAATTTCTCGAATTTTGTATTGAAATGTTTCGTCAAGCTTTGTTAATTAATTATGAAACTAAAAGCTTGGTTTATTTTGAACCTAAAGTGGACAAATTCAAACTCGAAAATTTTGCACCATTCGTTAATGGCAATAATATCCATGATATCTTCAAGGAACTCTCGGACGCCATGTATCACGTGGAGCGCAACGGAAATGCAAAAATTATTTTAACCGATTTGTCCATTAAATTAACGCGTTTAATCCATAAAAAATAAAGATATGAATAACGTCGCATCAATTCTAATTTTAGTTTTTTTAGCCATTACATTTGTTCAGTCCGGTTATGACAAGCTGTTTTATTGGAAAGACAATTTAGAGTGGTTAAAGGCTCACTTTGCTAAAACGCAATTAAAAAACCTTGTGCCTTTGGCTCTATTGCACATTTTGGTTCTAGAATTAATTTCAGGCATTCTGTGCATTGTCGGCTGTATAGAGTTATTGATTAACAACGGTAGGTTATTCGGTTTTTACGGAGCCGTTTTTTCTTGTATTACCTTACTTATGTTACTTTTTGGACAACGACTAGCTAAAGATTATGATGGAGCCAGAACCATCGTTATTTATTTTATACCGGCAGTAATGGCAGTTTATTGGTTAAACTAAAAAATAAAAAAAAGTAATAACACTAACAAAAATAATGATACCAAAACACCCTTCTGAATCCTTAACTATCTTAACCGATTTGGTTTTGCCAAGTGAAACAAATCCTTTGAATAATCTTTTTGGGGGTGAATTGTTGGCCCGTATGGATCGCGCCGCAAGCATCGCTGCGAGAAGACATTCCAGAAGAATTGTGGTAACGGCATCCGTAAATCACGTGGCATTCAACAGAGCCATTCCTTTGGGAAGTGTAGTAACCGTGGAAGCTAAAGTCTCTAGGGCTTTTAAAACCTCAATGGAAATCTTTATAGACATTTGGGTAGAAGACAGAGAATCTGGCAATAAAACCAAGGCAAATGAGGCCATATATACATTTGTGGCTGTAGATGATACCGGAACACCGATAGAAATACCCCAAATAATCCCAGAAACTGAGCTAGAAAAACAACGTTTTGCTGCTGCATTAAGACGCAAACAACTCAGCCTAGTTTTAGCGGGAAAAATGAAACCTGAAGAAGCCACAGAATTGAGGGCTTTATTCATGTAATTAGGGCAAATCGCTTTTAGTTTTTTATTGCGGTTGAAAATTTCTGAAAAGAGAAAATTTGCATTAAAAAAAGAAGTATTTTTACAAAACATAGATTCATTACACAACTGCATTTTTAAGGATAATTATCCTTCCTAGTAGTTTTTTACGATTATAAAATAATACAAATGAAAGAAAAGGTAAAAGAGAAGATGAGTACAGAGAAAGAGGCAAAATTAAAAGCATTACAACTTACCCTTGACAAACTAGATAAAACCTACGGAAAAGGAACGGTAATGAAAATGGGGGATAAAGCCATTGTAGAAGTGGAAACCATTTCTTCGGGCTCTTTAGGAATCGATTTAGCCCTAGGGGTTGGTGGATATCCACGAGGAAGAGTTATAGAGATATATGGCCCGGAATCATCTGGAAAAACCACTTTGACACTTCATGCTATTGCCGAAGCTCAAAAAGCAGGTGGAATTGCAGCTTTTATTGATGCTGAGCATGCATTCGATAGAAATTATGCTGAAAAATTAGGAGTTGATATTGAAAACTTGATAATTTCCCAACCAGACAACGGAGAACAAGCATTAGAAATTGCAGAAAACTTGATTCGTTCAGGTGCAATTGATATTGTTGTTATTGACTCGGTTGCTGCATTGACACCAAAAAGTGAAATCGAAGGGGAAATGGGAGATTCTAAAATGGGACTTCATGCTCGTTTAATGTCACAAGCCTTAAGAAAGTTAACGGGAACGATTAGCAAAACAAATTGTACCGTATTCTTCATCAACCAATTGAGAGAGAAAATTGGGGTTATGTTTGGAAATCCAGAAACTACAACAGGAGGAAACGCACTGAAATTTTACGCTTCGGTACGTTTAGATATCCGTCGTTCTACTCAAATCAAAGATGGCGATAATGTACTTGGAAACAGAACAAAAGTAAAAGTGGTAAAAAATAAAGTAGCACCACCTTTTAAAATTGCTGAATTTGACATCATGTATGGTGAAGGAATTTCAAAAACAGGAGAAATATTAGATTTAGCTGTTGAGTTTGAAATCATCAAAAAAGCAGGGTCTTGGTTTAGTTATGGTGAAACCAAATTAGGACAAGGTCGTGATGCTGTGAAATCTTTAATCAAAGACAATCCAGAATTAGCAGATGAACTTGAAGTAAAAATTAAAGCTAGAATTAAGGAACTGGCTGATGCATAAAACTAAAAAAAGAGTTGGCCTTGGCCAACTCTTTTTTTATATAGTCGTTTCTATTTATAAGGAATATTTCCTTTTGTCATTCGTTTTTTCATAATCCATTAATTGAGAATAAACAACTGCCCTTGTCTCTTCTCTAATTGCCCTTCTATCCACCCCTGTTTTACCAAAAGTTTCAATCTGAGGATGAATTTTCGCCCTCATTATACCCGGACTACCACTGAAAAAAGTATAAGAAAACCTTTTTTTATTATCTGCAAAAGTAATAGGAAGAATTGGGATTTGATGTTCGATCGCTAATCGAAATGCACCATCTTTAAAAGTATCCAATACAATGGATTCATCATCTGGAACTCCTCCTTCTGGGAAAATGCAAACACTTAAACCTCTGTTTATTCTTTTCTGAGCTTCATTGAAAACTTCTAGTCGGCTTTTTGAACAGCCCCGATCTACTAAAATACACGTTCTTTTATAGAAAAAACCAAATAGTGGAATTTTCCCCAATTCCTTTTTGCCAACAAAAACAAACGGATTTTTAACCACCGCTAACATCAACATAATATCAACCATTGAGGTATGATTAGCAACAATCATATAGCTTTTATCCGATTCTACAACTTGTTTTCTTTCAATCTTATAGTAAAACCCCATCCCGATGAGAATGAACTTGGCCCAAATACGTGCCATTTTAAAGTAATACAGATAGCCTTTTTCAGTAACAATAGACGCTACTAAAAACGGTAACATAATTACTATGGGGATAGTAAATAAAACATAAAACCACATCCGCCATAAAGTCCATAAAATTATTTTTATCCCTTTCATGAGTTCAAAAATAGGGAATCCTATGATACTTTTATGAAAAACAGTTAAATTTGGGAAATAATTACTAGCATAAAAACAAAAATACTTACGAGCTTTGCGAAAAACTTTATAACCTTTGCGACTCAGAAAAAAACAATAATGGCAAAAATACTTACTGGTGTCCAAAGTACAGGAACACCGCACTTGGGGAATTTACTTGGGGCAATCATACCCGCGATCGCATTATCAAATGATCCAAAAAACGAATCTTTCCTTTTCATTGCCGACTTGCACTCCATAACTCAAATAAAAGACGGAAATACATTAAGAACTAATACCTACAGTACTGCTGCAGCTTGGCTTGCGTGTGGATTAGATGTTGATAAAGTGGTTTTTTACAGACAATCAGATGTGCCTCAAACTGCGGAATTATCTTGGTATTTGAGCTGCTTTTTTCCTTTTCAACGCTTAACCTTAGCACATTCATTCAAAGACAAAGCAGACAGACTTGACGATGTAAACGCAGGTTTGTTCTCCTACCCTATGTTGATGGCAGCGGATATTTTATTATACGATGCTGAATTAGTTCCAGTAGGAAAAGACCAATTGCAACATCTTGAAATCACCCGTGATGTGGCTTCTCGTTTCAATCACCAAATGGGAGAAACATTCGTTATTCCTGAAGCCAAAATCCAGGAAGATAGTATGCTCATCCCCGGCACAAACGGCGGAAAAATGAGCAAGTCAGCTAATAATATCATTAATATATTCCTTGACGATAAGGCATTGCGAAAGCAGGTGATGAGTATTGAAACCGACAGCACGCCTCTGGAAGACCCAAAAAATCCCGAGACCTGTAATGCGTTTGCCATTTATAAATTATTAGCTAATAAAGATCAATTAGCAACGATGACCGCCAATTACTTGGGCGAAAACTACGGTTACGGACATGCCAAACAAGCTTTGTTTGAACTGATATGCGATACTTTCAAAACCGAAAGAGAAAAATACAATTATTACATGAGCAACCTTCCTGAAGTGGATACCTTGCTTAAAATAGGTTCCGAAAAAGCAGCAATAGTTGCTAATGGAGTTTTAGGAAGAGTACGAGAAAAACTGGGCTTTGAAATATAGCAATCCATTTTTTAAACCATATTAGTCATATAAGTATCTTTTAAAGTTCCCATAGTATAACGAAATACTATTTCACAAAAGCTTATATGACTTACATGGTTAAAATTAAATCGCCTCAAACAATTTCCCGGGCAAGGGACGTACCACACCTTTCAATTCCATATTTAAGAGCATTCCCGAAATTTTATAAATTGGGAAATCACAGCTTAAGGCAATTATATCCATTAATTCCTTTCCGGTTTTCAGCAGATAATCATATACTTTTTGCTCATCGTCTTCCAGAATCACAAACAATTGTTTTTGCACCGGTTTCGTTTCTTTTTGTATATCCCAATTCAGGATGTAAACCAAATCGGCGGCGCTGGTAAGCACATTTGCTTTCTGAGTTTTTATCAGGTTGTTGCATCCTTGGGAGTATTTGTCCGTCACGCGACCTGGAACCGCAAAAACATCGCGATTGTAATCATTAGCCATATTAGCAGTAATCAGTGAACCACCTCGATCTGCCGATTCGATTACGATAGTCGCCTCAGACATTCCTGCTACAATTCTATTTCTACGCACGAAATTTTCCTTGTCGGGATTCGAGGAACTCCAAAACTCGGTCATGAATCCACCATTTTCTTCTACTTTAGCGACATATTTCTTATGCGTTTTGGGATAGATTTGGTTCAATCCATGCGCCACAACTCCAATAGTCTGTAGCTTGTGTTCCATAGCCAATTGATGTGCGACGATATCCACTCCATAAGCAAAACCGCTCACTATTATGGGATCCAGTGGAGCTAAATCCTCAATTAGCTTTCTACAAAACTCCATTCCGTAAGAAGTGATTTGCCGGGTTCCTACAATACTGATGATCCTTCTATTTTTCAAATCGATATTTCCTGAGGTGAACAGTAAAAGCGGCCCGTCGATGCAATGTTTCAATCGGTCAGGATAGTTTTCGTCCTGAAAAGAAACGACATTAATGTCATTTGATTTGACGAACTCCAACTCCTTATTCGCTTTTTCAAAAACGGATTTATTTTTTAAGCTTTTTAATAGCATAGAACCCACGCCGTCAATTGCAGCCAATTTTACAGTTTTAGTTGCAAAAACCGCTTCAGCGGAACCACAATGAGTCAGCAGTTTCTTTGCCATGATGTCACCCACTCCCTCTACTCTTTGTAAGGCCAATAAATAAAACAAATCTTGTTCTGTCATCCTAAATAATTGTTCCTGAAAAGTATAAAATTATTATGTCAATTGTTAATAAAATTTGTGAATAAAATTTTGATAACTTATTTGGTTGTATAACTTTGTATGCATGAACATTCAACCCTACATCGCTCAACTATTATATCGTTATCAATGTGTTACCGTTCCAGGTTTTGGTGCATTTTTGACTGAAATTCAATCGGCTCAATGGGTTGAAAGCGCAAATTCGTTTTTTCCTCCAAAAAAACTGATTTCTTTCAATGCCAATTTAAAAAATAATGATGGGCTGTTAGCCAATCATATTGCCCAATCTGAAAAAACATCTTATGATTATGCCGTAAGTGCAATTCAATACGAAGTTTTAACTTGGAAAAAAGCACTTGAGCTCGATGGCACGTTTTCTATCAAAAATATTGGTAATATTAGGCTGAATGCTGATGGTAATTTAGTTTTCACTCCAATTACTCAAACGAATTATTTGTCGAGTTCTTTTGGTTTAACTTCATTTGTTTCCCCAGTTGTTAAAAGAGAAATCTTCGAACAAAAAATAGAAGCACTTGCAGAAAGCAAAGTAATTTCTTTAGACGCCGAAGAAAGAAAAGGAAATTCTTATTTAAAATATGCGGCGATTTTTATATTGGGGCTTGGTTTAACTGGCAGTGTTAGTTATTCCGTTTACCAAAATCAAATTGCGACGGAAACAGTTCTTGTTGAAACAGCTGTTCAAAAACAAGTACAAAACAAAATTCAAGAAGCGACCTTCTTTATAAAAAGCCCTTTGCCGGCAGTGACCCTATCCGTAAAAGAAAGTAAAATGTCTTATCATGTGGTAGCAGGTGCCTTCAGGGAAGAGAAAAATGCACAACAAATATTTGAACGCCTCTCTAAATTAGGTTATAAAGCAAAGCGCATCGCTCCTAACAAATACGGATTGTTTCCGGTTTTGTATGGCAGCTACGCTACTTTAGCAGAAGCAAACAAAGTAAAAACAGAAGTTCAGGAAAAGGATAATCCAGCAGCTTGGCTTTTGATACAGTCTTTATAATAAATAGAATTTTTACGATTTAAATACCTCCAAAAAAGTGCAAAGCTATTTGGGGGTGTTTTTTTTGGAGCTCTTTCCAGCTATCCGCTGTATCTCTTGTGGCAAACCCCGCAACAAGAGGATGCCGCTTTTATCTGGGCTACTGGGATTCATTTTCAAAAAGAAAAAAATGTGTCAATTAACTAAACAGTGAGGCCCTACAAAATCTAAAACATAAATACAGATTGTTTAAGTAATACCTGTTTAATACTTTACTTAAAAAAGTGGCAACGATATAGGACTTGCCGCACCAGAATGACAAAACAGGCAAGTTTCAAAAGACCGTTATCACGAAACACTCCTCCCGCACTCTTTTTGTGCGTTTTAACGATTCAATTACCATGAAACAAACATTTAGTTGTTTAAATTGTAGATTGTGACAAAAACACCTAGTTTGGAATAAAAAAAGCGACTTAGGAAAACTTCCTAAATCGCTAATTTTAAAAATTACTGCCTTGGACGGCAAGTATGATTATCTAAAACTAAATAATCTCACTAATTTGAAGTTCTCCTTCAACATTAGTGTAATTAGGCACATCTTCAGCAAATTTTGCTGCGTGAGGTGCAAAAGAAGACTGAAAGGTCGCTACGGAATCAAAAGTCAAATGAGCAATGGCTACATAAGGTGCTAATTCGCCAGGCACTCTTCCGCCTAGGCCTAGGTTAAATTCCATGCCTTTTAAATCATCTCCTAAAGATTCAGCAACCATTGGAAGGTGCGAATTTTTATAATAATCAACATCAAATTTGGTCTCTGGACCGTTTGGATACATTACGCTTACTTTTATCATGGTGTTTTTTTGTTTTAAATATTAGTCACAAATCTTATTTTATAAAACTTACATTCTCGCTGGTACTATACCGCAGCCCGAGCTGAGTGGAGCTCTTCTTTGTGCAGCGTAGCGGAACAAAGAAAGCGGGAACGGAGGGCGGATAAGCTACCCAAATAAATAAAATGCTGTTTGTAAATTGATTTAGTTTTTAACTATTTTTTCCAAGCAAACTTTTGGAATGCTGCGTCTACCGGTGTGTTTGCGATATGGTTGGTGTAGTTGCTAATTACTTTTTGGGAAACGCCAAGAATGATATCTAAAACATGTCTTTCGCCGTATCCTGCAGTATAGAAAGCTTCTAATTCCTCTTGAGAAACAATACCACGGTTACGAACAATAATCAAGGTCATAACACGTAAAGATTCTAATTTTGGGTTAGCCAAGGGAGTTTCATTACGCAAGGCTTCAGTGATCGCTTCGTCAACTTTCATCATTGCAGCGATACCTGTATGCGCTGGCACACAGTAATGACAAGCATGTTCCACGTTGATTGATTGCCAAACTACTGTCAATTCTTCTTCATTGAAAGAAGAATCTACAAATAACTGGTGTAAGCTCTGGTAGGCTTGAAGTAATCCAGGAGCACCTGCTAAAACGCCATGAAGACCTGGTATCATTCCGTATGCTTTTTGGGAGTCTTCTAATAATGATTTACTTGCTTCTGGAGCTGATTCGATAGTATGAACTTTTAATGTTGTCATAGTTTTAATTTTAATTTATTAGTATTTAATTTATATCTAAGCTTTTGCTTAGTTTAAAGTTAAAAAAAAGTTACAGGCTTAAAAAAGCTATCTCAATATAATCTTGTAGTTGTTGGTCATCTAAAATTTTCGATGCAGATGATAAACCTAACATAGAAACCGCCAAATAATTGGCTTGTTTAATTACAGCTTCCTCGCTTTTATTGCTGTCTTGCTGTAAGCTGTTCTTAAATAAAGACTTCACTTCTCCAAAGAATTTTTCGACTTCTGTTATAATTTCTGGATCTGCATTCTCGCCGAGCTCACTAACGGTGTTAGTTACTAAACAACCTTTTTTACAATTATCAGAAGTAGAAAACTCTATAAAATCATAAAAAAACTGCTTGATACCAATGATTCCATTGTTTGATTTTTCAAGCCTATCAGTGATTATTTTAATTCTCTTCCTGTAGGTTCGTATACTTTCAAGAAAAACACCTTGTTTGTTTCCAAAACTAGCATAAATAGAGAATTGATTGATACCCATTTCTTTCTCCAACATACGTACGGAGGTATTTTCATACCCATTGCGCCAGAATAAAGACATTGCTTTTTCTATTACTTCTTGTTCGTTATATTGTTTACTTCTTGCCATTACTTTTTATTACAATACAAAACTAAGCAGATGCTTTGAAGTAAAAAAGTGTTTAACAAACTTTAACGCTAAGCAGCAAAAACAAGAGGCTCTATTTTTTTTAAATAGTTCTTGCAGTAATAAATTTATGGTTGCTTCCAACTACGATTGATGAAAGCGCTTTTACACTCGAATGATTTACGAAATAAAATGTGGACAACAAGAATCCCAATTATCACTTTAGTCAAAACCTATCTTAAAAGATGTTAAAAAGTAATAAACTGAAGTTAAACAGCTGTTCCGTTAGCCTTTAGTATAACTAGTTTTTGTATCTTGAATATATGGAAAATATATTAGTAGCAGGTGCTAATGGCGCCACAGGAAAAAAAATAGTAGACCTTTTAAATAAATCTCAAAATTATAACCCTATTGCTATGGTTAGAAAAGAGGATCAACAAGCCTATTTCAAAGATCAGAACATTCAAACTGTTTTGGGCGATTTAGAAAATGATGTTTCTTCTCTTTTCACCGATAAAATTGACCGTGTGCTATTTGCCGCAGGCTCAGGGGGCAAAAGTGTGATTGGTGTAGACCAAGAAGGCGCAAAAAAATTAATAGATGCATCAAAGAATGCCAATGTTAAAAAGTTTGTAATGTTGAGTTCTATGGGAGCTGACAAACCCGAAGAAGCTACCCAACTACAAGATTATTTGAAAGCAAAACATAATGCCGATGAATATTTAAAGAATAGCGGTCTAAAATATAGCATTGTAAGACCCGGAACTTTGACCAACGAGCCTCCGTTAGAAATGATCGAGCTAGAGAAAAAATTAAAACAGCACGGCGAAATCAGTAGAGCCGATGTAGCTCAAACCTTAGTGCAAAGCTTAGAAGACAAAACGGCTCCAAATGCCACTTTCGAAATCATAAAAGGAGAGCAATCGATTCTGAAAGCTCTTGAAAAAGTGAGTTAAGAAACCATATATTACGCAGTTTAAATTTAAACGAGATTACAATTATTGATTCAAACTAAAAAACCGAAAGAACTTTATACAGTAAAGTTCTTTCGGTTTTTTTATGTATGGAAGTAAGCAACTACGCATTATAGCAACTTATTTGAATTTACTATTCCGATGACTACTAGGTTTCTCTGAACTCTACCCTCTTATCTTCCTAATTAAATTTTGCGTTAAAGATTTGAAATTCTTCGTTTCTCGTCTATTTTTAAATAAATAAGCAAACTAACTCCCAAAGCGGCACATATTGAAAAACCAACGAATAGTGGCAAGGCTGTCTCTGCAATAAACCCGCCAATATATATACTAATAGGAACAGCCATAATTGTAGAAATAAAACCGGTTACCGCTGCCGCAATACCTGCAATGTGTCCTACTGGTTCCATAGCCAAGGCGCGTAAATTTCCGAAAAGAAAACCAATGCTAAAAAATTGCAATGCAAAAAATAGCAACAAAATACGAATATCGGGATTAAAAGTGTTATAAAATAAGCCAACATAGGTCGCCGAAACAACAAAGAAGGAAATTAGGGCGCCAGTGACTAATTTTTCCATTCCATATTTAATAACTAGTACTCCATTTAGAAAAACAGCAGCACCAATAGAGATAGCAAGTCCAGCGAAAATAAATGGAAATTCTTCTTTTAGATCATATTGATTCTGAAATATTTGCTGTGAACTACTCAGGTAGACCATGAAAGATCCCGTAATAAATCCTTGAATAACGGTAAACCCTATAGTTTTTTTAAATTTAATCAGTTCTTTAAACTCTCCTAGAAATCCCTTCCTAGTAAAAACTTTCTTGTTTTCAATTGATAAAGTCTCTGGTTGTCTCCTCCAAAACCACAACGTAACCAGCATACTAATGATAACTTGAATATAAAAAATCCCATGCCAGTTATAATAGTCGAGAACAAATTTACCCATAGCAGGAGCCACCACAGGAACCAATATAAAAACAACAGTAACAAATGACATGATACGCGCCATATAATCTCCGCTATACATATCACGAATAATAGCGATACTTATGGTTCTTGGAGCAGAAAGACCTGCCCCCTGCAAGATCCTTCCTATAACCATCATTTCTAAACTTGTGGCATTTACACAGATGAAACTAGCGCCAATAAACAAAGCAAAACCCATATAAACCACAGGTTTTCTACCTAAACTATCTGAAAGTGGACCGAAAACTAAAGGACCAAATCCAAGACCAAGAAAGATCATTGTGATGAGTAATTGGTTATCAACAATATTTGTAGTGCCAATTGATATACCAATAATTTGTAAAGCTGGTAATAGAGCATCAATTGCTAAAGCCACCACAGACATTAGTGAAGCCATAAGTGCGACAAACTCAAATTGAGAAGTGCTAATATTTTTTTGCATCTGGCAAAAATAAGATTTTGAATCGGTTTCTCCACTGTTTTGTTAGATTCCAAGAATCTTAAAAATAGTGCTTCAGACGAAATATGTTATTTAAGAAAGGACTCTGATTCTAATCACTCACATATATTTACAAGCCAACGTAAATAGTATTGAAACCATTTTATTTTACACATAAAAAGTATTGCAGCACAAAATGCAAAGTCTATTTTTTGAAAAAAGATAATTCTGATCCTGATTTTAAAATTAATTCAAACCTGCCTTAAACATTCTTAGTTCGTCCCAAGAATATTTCTCTCCAAATTTTTCTTTCATTGCTGTCAGTGATTCTTCTTTGTAATACTTGAATGCTTCCCCTAATTCCTTGATTTTGTCTTGCGACAAAATGTCCTGAACACTCACTTTTTTGGATTGAATCAACTTCACTAGATGGCTTTCGATAGTTTGCGGGGTCAGTTTTCTGATTGTTGCAATGTCCTGAATGGAACTCTTGCCCAGCCACAGTTCATAAGTTATGTCCACAGTCGATTTTTTGGGCATTTTTGAATCTGGCTTTTTCTTTGCTGTATAGCGCTCCAAATCTTTTTCGTCCTCAATCAGCGTGACATGCACTTTCTTGAATTGATTTTGGATCGCCTCCGTTTTTCTGGTTACATACTTTTTTATTTCGTCAGAAGTCAATTTCTCTTTAGAAATAGGTTCTCCTGCCACCACGGTTTCAATTAGCAATTTGGCTTTCATCAAGCGCAAAACAGCTTTGGTCTGTAACTCTTCTAACACAATCAGTTCGTCATAAAAAGCCTTAACTTTCTTGATGCGCTTCACTTCTTCAAGTTTCCACAAGATTTCGAAAACCAAATCGTCAAGAGGTTTGATGAAATAACTAAAAGCGGCTTCGATTCTTTCGGATACATGGATTAAATCAACTGTTTCGTTATTGAAAATTTTATTGAGCTGTTGTATGAATTTTTTGGAAGGGTCCATCAACGAATCGATCGAATTCAGCTGTTTTGCTGCCCAAACGGAATGTTTCGATTTCTCAGAGCTTTCGGATTTTTCTGAATAGCTGAATTTGTGGTTACGCCATTCTTGCGCCAATTCAGCCCATTCAAAACTGCTAATCAGATAATTATGGATAAAATTCTTGGTCTCAAAATGTAGCGAATTCTTCAACAATTCGTCTGAGGCCTTATTTAGCGAATAATCCATAACATCTTGGTCGTTAGAAATACCATTCATTCGTAGCGGAGAAAGCAAAACAAGACCCTCCAACGATCGCAAACGCGACAAAGCAACGTATGCTTGTCCTGGCATAAATACCTGCGAAACATCGATTGCCGCTTTGTCGAAAGTAAGACCTTGACTTTTATGAACTGTAATTGCCCAAGCCAACTTAATAGGATAATGGACAAAGGTTCCCAAAACCTCTTCTTCAATTTCCTTAGTCGCCTGATCTAGCTTATAGCGGATGTTTTGCCATTCGTACTTGTCAACTTCTATGGTCTTGTCCTCCTCTGGAAAATGAACAAGAATTTCTTGGCTAGACAAAGACTTAATTATTCCCATCTTTCCATTGAAATAATTCTTGTCAATTGAAGTATCATTTTTCACAAACATGACCTGTGCACCTATCTTAAGCTTTAAATTTTCTTCTATCGGAAAAATCTTTTCAGGGAAATCACCTACAATATCTGGCTTGTAGGTAATTAACTCTCCTTTTAAATCATGTAAAGCTTGGGAATTCATTGCATCTGCTTTAGCATTATGCGTTGTGAGGGTTATGTATCCTTTATTGGCCTTCAAGTCAAAATCGGGTTTGACATATTTGTTCAGTACCTGAATATCTTCCTTTGAGATTTGATTGTTCCGCAAATTATTCAAAACAGCAATAAAAGTAGAATCCGTTTGACGGAAAATTTTAGATAATTCAATATACAAGGGCGGATTTTGCTGCACCACATGCGAATGAAAAAAGAATTTACCCTTGTAATAAGCACGCAAGGTTCGCCACTCTTCGTCCCGTATAACAGGTGGCAACTGCAGTAAATCGCCTATAAACAAAACCTGAACTCCGCCAAAAGGCGTCGTTTTTTTGCGGACTGACTGCATCATGTAATCCATGGCGTCCAACAAATCGGCTCGAAGCATACTCACTTCATCAATAACGAGCAATTCCATATTACGAATTACTGATTTTTTGAGCCCTCCCATTTTAAAGTGTCTGCGCAAGGTATCCTTTGACTCGAATTTAACCGTCTCCGTAAACTGGGATTCGACATTAAATGCAGGTATAAAACCACCAAAAGGCAATTGAAACATCGAATGGATAGTTACACCACCAGCGTTTAACGCAGCAATTCCTGTGGGTGCGACCACGACGGTATTTTTATGGGTAGTCTCGATAATTTCCCGCAAAAGTGTGGTCTTTCCAGTACCCGCTTTTCCAGTTAGGAAGATAGACCGTTGGGTTTGATTGATAAATTGTAAGGTGTATTCTGCTGCTTCGGATATGGCTTGCATTAGGCGGATAAATTAAGTAGAAATAACATTTGGACTGCCTTCACTCTCCCACAAATATGGGCTCAATTACAGCATAGTAAAAGTAACTTTTTTATAGTCCAAAAAACAATATCAGCTTAAAATATAAAACCAATAATCCAAACTATAAAGAGACTCAAAAAAGCAATGCCTTTATTCTCAAACAAGAATAAAGGCATTTGTATAATTATAAAAAAGGAAAGATTATTTTTTCTCTTCCGTTTTAGCTTCTGTTTTTTCTTCCCCTTTATCTTCTGTTTTGGCAGCAGCTTTGTACTTTTCGTTTAGAGCTTTCACAATATCTTTTGTAATGTCATATTTTTCTTCTGCATATAAAACCGAGGCCGCATCTCCAGTACCATAGATATAAGCATATCCTTTTTCTTTACCGTACGCTTTGATGAACTTTTTTACGCCGCTTACTAAAGTGTCCATTTCAGTTCCGCTTTCTTGTTGCAGTTGTTGCGACAAAGCTTGTTGCGCATAGCTCAACTGCTGCTCTCTTTTCTGTAATTCTGCTCCTTTTTTCTGAGCCCATTCTTGACCGTTTGCTTGTGCTTGACTTTGAAAGTTTGCAGCATCTTGTTTGAAGCGATTGATCTCTGCTTCTAGTTGGCTTCCCTTTTCTTCAGACTGCGCTTTGTATTTTGCTTCAAGATCTTTAGCTTCTGTATACTCCTTCATTAATACCGAAGTATCTACGTAAGCGGTTTTTACTTCTTTAACTTCTCCGGTTTTGTTACATGCAACAACAGAAATAGAAATTGCGATAATTAATAATACTTTTTTCATTTTGGTTTATTTGTAATTTAAAGTGTTTAAGACAAAAATATAAAAAAATAGGTAGTATCCTCATAAAGTTTAAAAATTACCAATTTTTTATACTATTAGATTTTACTATTAAAAATGCCCAAAGCATAATTTTAGGTTATAAAAAATGGCTTTATTATCGTTTAAATAAGCTCGCTTCTCAAAAACGTATACACAACAGATGTTTGGTGCAAAAAACGTTTCTTAAAAGAGCTTTAAAATCGATTTTACTTGTTTTTCAGTACATAAATGTGCGATGAATATTCAAAATTGCGTTTTGCTTTCAAGTTTGACTGCAAGCCTATTAAAAATGCTCTTACAAAATTCATTTTTCCGAATTTGTATTTTTCCGAAAGCAAGCTAACATAAAAAGAGTCAAATTTCATTGGAAGCACTTTCTCCAATTCCATCTCCTCTTTTTCGAAAAGCATTTTTACTGCTTTTTTAGAAAAATGCCAAAAATGAATCGGCACATCATAAGCTGCCCAAAAAGCTCCATAATGTTTTGCATCAAAAGATTTAAAATTTGGAACAGCTACGATCAACGAACCATTTGGTTTTAGTAATCGCTTTAATTCTTTTATCTGACTGTCCAAATCGGGAACATGTTCCAAAACATGCCACATGGTAATCACGTCAAAAGAGCGGTCTTCTAATTCAGATGTATCTTCGACAAATGAAACTTCTTTTTTTAAGGCTATTGCTTTTGCTTTATCATTTGGCTCTAACCCTATTGTCTGCCAACCGTTTTGTTTTGCTACAGATAAAAAATCACCAGTTCCGGCGCCAATATCCAAAATCCTTCCTTTACCAGGCTGAAGTGAATTAATCAGATTCAATTTGTTTTTTAAGGCTATGCTTTTTACAAAGTGGTACGCCTTTTCGAACAAGGATCTTTTGCTGTCCGTATGCGAAATGTAATCTACACTTTCGTAATACTTACCCAAATTCTCTAAACTGGGTTGTGGATAGGTTATCAACAGATCCATTGTTTGGTCATGGTACAAATCAAATATTTCTTTAGAAACAGAATGATCTTTTACAGTAAGGAAATGTTTTTTATTTGAAATGTCCATCAATTAAATTATATGTGTGTTATATTTTTTCGCATCAAACCCCGAAAACATTCAAAACATTTTCAGGGCTTTATTTTATTTCTGTTCCAAAGTTGTTCTCCGGTGGCAAGGCTTTTGGAGATAGTTTCACGTGGAACAAATTGATATTAGACTTTATATTGGTAATTACAATGACTTCACTTTGCAAATTATAATGATCAAAATAAACTGAATACTGAACTATCTACCCATGAATATCAAAAGCACCGAAACGTCGCTTGGGGACACTCCGCTTATCCGCGAAGCTTGCGAAATAGTTACCGGTCTAATTTTGCTCAATTTCTGTTTGGCTTCAATCGACATCGATTTTATTTTATAGTAATCAAAATCCTCCGGAATTTTAACGTCTTCTAGTCGTGTTAACTTATCCGCATTATTTCGTTCCTTTTCAATATAACCAGAATACTTAACTTGGATTTCAGCTTGCTCTAAAATTTCCTGGTCTACCTCATTTTCTTCGACATACGTTTTCACCTTCTCGAACTTCATGACATCTTCCATAGCAATTTGCGGACGAGAAAACACCTTAAATAACTTATCACCTTGTGAGATCAGTGCGGTGTCTTTCGATTCCAATATTGGATTCGCCTCTGCAACTGAAACACTAGTTTCTCTAAAAAACGAAACCATTTTTTCAGATTCCTTAAGCTTATGCTCCATACGACGCAAACGCATCTCAGAAGCCAAACCGATTTCGTAACCCATAGGCGTTAACCTAAAATCAGCGTTGTCTTGACGCAATAACGTTCTATATTCTGCCCGAGAGGTAAACATCCTATAAGGTTCTTCAGTTCCTTTGGTAATTAAGTCGTCTATTAAAACCCCGATATAAGCCTCGTCTCTTTTTAAGATTAACGGCGCTTTTTCATGGACCTTTAAGTGCGCATTAATACCCGCCATCAATCCTTGGCAAGCCGCTTCTTCATATCCTGTGGTACCGTTTATCTGCCCAGCAAAATAGAGTCCTTCAACTAGTTTTGTTTCCAAAGTATGTTTCAACTGTGTAGGCGGGAAATAATCGTATTCGATTGCATAACCTGCACGAAAGAACTTCACATCTTTAAATCCAGCTATTGATTTCATAGCCTTATACTGTATGTCTGCAGGAAGCGATGTGGAAAAACCATTTACATATACCTCACAAGTTTTCCAACCTTCTGGTTCGATAAACAATTGATGTCTCTCTTTGTCTGCAAAACGATTTATTTTATCTTCAATAGATGGGCAATATCTTGGACCCACACTTTTAATCCGCCCATTAAACATTGGGGAGCGGTCAAAACCCTCTCTCAAAATATCGTGAACGTCCAAAGAAGTATAAGTCATATGGCAAGATCTCTGATGAACCAAGGGTGTCGTTAAATCAGAATAAGAAAACTTATCTGGCTTAGCATCTCCTTTTTCTTCGTTCATTTTCGAGAAATCCAAAGAACGCCCATCCACTCTTGGAGGAGTTCCAGTCTTCATCCTACCCGCTTCAAATCCCGCATTAATTAGATCATCGGTAATTCCGTAAGCAGCACTTTCTCCAGCTCTACCTCCGCCGAATTGTTTTTCACCTATGTGAATTTTTCCGTTAAGGAAAGTGCCATTGGTTAAAACAACTGATTTTGCCTTAATTTCGATTCCCAGAGAGGTGCGAATCCCCTTGACTTTTCCACCTTCAATAATTAACCCTTGAGCCATTTCTTGGTAAAAATCCAAATTAGGAGTTCCCTCCAACATCATACGCCACTCTTCGGCAAAACGCATACGATCGCTCTGAACCCTCGGCGACCACATTGCAGGCCCCTTAGATTTGTTCAGCATCTTAAATTGGATAGCAGTCCTATCTGATACAATTCCAGAATAGCCACCTAAGGCGTCTATCTCGCGAACAATTTGTCCTTTGGCAATACCTCCCATGGCTGGGTTGCATGACATTTGCGCGATATTTTGCAGGCTCATTGTAACCAATAAGGTTTTTGAACCCAAATTAGCGGCAGCGGCAGCGGCTTCAGAACCCGCGTGACCAGCACCAACAACAATTACATCATATTCTTCTTGAAACATTTTTCTCTATAATTTTGTTCCTGATTGTCAGGAATGAAATTCAGAAGTCGGAAAGAATTTCCGTTATCCAAATCTAAGTTTAATTTAAGTCTTTGTAAGACTTCGTTGGGATATTCTATTTGTATCAAAACGTTCCACGTGAAACATTCATTCCCAAAAACGAAATTGCTCCTTACTGTTCCACGTGGAACAAGGCCAATTTTTCGTCTTCCTTGGAACGCATTACGAGCTGGTTCTCCTCACCCTTATCTTTGTATCCACAATAATGCAAGACGCCATGAACCATGACTCGCATCAATTCGGTTTCAAAAGAGACCTTGAAATCACTTGCGTTATCCTGAACACGTTCTACAGAAATAAAAATATCGCCACTGATTTCATTTCCCATAGTGTAATCAAAACTGATTACGTCTGTCAAATTATCATGGCTCAAATATTCAAGATTGATTTTGTGTAGATATTCATCGTCACAGAAAATATAGTTTATCTCTCCTTCATTCTTTTTTTCAGACTCAATCACCTCAGCAATCCAAACAGATAATGCCTCCTCATTGTCCAAAGTAAACTCGCTTTCGTAATTAAAATTGATCATTTTTATTAAAATATTCTTTAACCTTAAGGTTATAATTTAAGCGCAAAGGTAATGATTGTCTGTTTAATATTTCAATGCTATTCAAATAATCTAACAAAGCATCTGGCAACACTTTAGATTGATTGTCAAACTCTTTCCTATTCGCTTCAGACTGCCTCTTACTTTCCTCACCCTGTTGTTGCAAAGCCGTCTCCAATTTCAATAATTCTTGTTTAATGTTGAGTACTTTTTGAAGCGTTTCGTTTTTAAAACCTTTGTTCAACAATTGTTTTTCAAGTTGTTTCATTTGTTCCAATGCATTAGCGCCATTGCCACCCACACCCTGTTTCTTCAACTCATTCTCTAGGGCTTCGCGAAGCTGATTTTGTTCCTTATAAATTTCCATTATAGCTTGAGCATCTCCTTCTCCATCCTCACCCCCTTGCAAATCCCCTTTACCGGTTTTACGACCCTCTCCGTTTTGGCCTTTCTCGCCATTACCAGGCTTGTCCCCTTTCTCGACTCCCTCTTTTATCTTATCTCCTAAACCTTGCTGTTTTTTTATAATATCAGGCAACTGCATTCCCTCACCGCTTCCGGGTTTCGGCTTTCCGGATCCCATACCCGATAGTGAACTCTGCATATTACTCAGCAATTCACTCAAAAAATCTCCTAGTTTATTGGCTGCTGCTACGATATACTGTTGGTAAGACACACCCTTGGGTATTTGTGCATCTGACAGACTTTCCAGTGACTTGTCAATATTGTAATGAACATTACCTATCTCTTTAGTGACGTCTTCAGCAATTGTTGGGTTGCGCAAAGAAAGTGCAAACAAACTATCGTCGACGTGTTTAAATTGCTGTTTTAAGTCCTGCTGCAATTTTATGTTTTTATTAAACGCCGGCGATCCCCTACTAATGTCTTTAAATTGCGACATGACATCCTCTTGGGTTAAGGAAAAAGCCAAAAGATTATCGAGCACTTGTCGCAGCATTTTAATGTCCTCTTCCATTTGCTCTTTCTCACTTCCCTCCATACTTTGCTTCATTTTCATCGACATGGATTTCATCTTCTTAGCGGCCGACTTTTGTTTCTGTTTAGCACTTGGTTTATTGTCTCGCTGAAGTTCGTCTGAAGCTTTCTTCAAGTCCTCACTGATGCTTTTTTCTTCGGCAACGTCTTTGGGGAGATCCATTGGCGATTTGAGTTCCTTGTTCTCTTTTTCGAGCGACCTTAACTCTTCTTTCAATTTCTCAAAATCAGCACCTATCTCCTTTTGCTTTTCGATAGAGTTTTCTTTTTCGTTATCCGATAACTTGTCTTGCTTCTGCGAAAGTTTGTCCAACTTATCTGCTAATTGCCCCGCTTTCTTCTCCACATAATACTTTTTGGTTAGCTCAACAAGTTGTGCCAAATTCTTGATTTGGTTTTTACTATTCTGCTTAAACCGCTCCAATTTGTTCAACAAATCTACATTCTTTATTTTGTCATTTAGTTCCTTTAATTCTTCCAAAAGTTTCTGATTCTTCTCTAAATCTTTATTTGCATTTTCTAAGCGCTTTTTAAGCTCTTCTTTGAATTCATCTTTTGGCACAGATTTAAATTCATCTAAATTTTTATTCATTTTCTCCGTAAACTCTTTCATCATTTCATCCTGCTTTTTTTGTTGTTGGATAAAATCTTTCACGTTCTGCTGCTCTTTAAATTCAAATTGATTTTTCTCCTTACCAGATTTTTGTAGTTTCTCAATATCGGCTATTTGCTTATCTTGTCTTTTCAAAGACTTTAGCAAGCTATTAATATTCTCATTTTGCTGCAGTAACATTTCGTCCTGCTTTTCTTCATTAGTTGCAATTCGATCAGAGAATACTGAAGACCTAGTGCTCTTGTTATTGTGAATTGCATCATTGTCAAAAACCTCAAAATAATACTCATAGGAAACTCCCGGTTCCACGGATAGCGTTCCAGGAAAGGCAAAAACAAACTGCTGAAAAGTAGAACGCTTCACGCCTATTGCTCCGCGTTTGGACAATTCCGGTTTGTTACTAGGGTAATAAACAACCTGTAACTTAGAAACCCCATAATCATCTGAAACCTGACCTAAAAGATAATTCTTATCAACTTTTATACTGTCTGGAGCATTATTTACCTGAATAGAAGGAAACTGATCCTTAATTACTGTCAATTGATAACTCAACTTTTCATAGTCCGCTACGCTATTATTTGATGTAACAATTTGATAATCTGTATTTTGAGATATATTCTTGGCTAAGGTAAATCCGTTTCCAGCTTTTTCAAAAACAGAAACTAATTTTTCCGACATCCACTCCACCTTTTGTGTCGCATAAGTGTCCATCTTCCAACTGACTAGGGTGCCTTCAGGAATAACTGCGTTCCCCGTCCCATTTACAGACTCTGGCTTTCTAGCTAAATAAGAAGGAAAATACAGCTCCATTTTGAAGTTAGAAATCGAAGGAACATCAACCACTTTTAATTCGTAATCTTTAGAGGAAACTGCATTCGCCTCTAAGTGAAAGGAAAGGTTATTACTAGGCTTTACCATTTTAAACTGAAATTCCCCTTGAGCTCTGTTTTCTAAAAAATAACTTTCATTATCAATAAATATCATCACGTTTTCAGGAACAACTTTACCGACCGTTTTGATTTTTAAAATGAAATCCTTGTTTTGCTCTGTTTCCAAATTGGGGTTGAGCACTATAAATTTGAAAGGCGCCGGCTCAAAGAAACTAATATTAAAATGGACTACTCTATTTAAACTCTGAGATATTATTTCATTATTCCCAGTTAAATAAAAAACGGAAAAAGACAAAATCGGAACCAAGGCTAATGGCAAATACTTTTTGTTGTATCTAAAATCAATGGCATTACTAAAAGGGATTGGCTTCAATGCATTTGCTTTTTGATCTATCGACGCCAGTAACAATTCCGATTTATTTTGATTACCACCAGCGTCTGCAAGCTGAAGAAAATTAGTCAACGTGTCATTGACATCTCCAAAGTGCTTTCCAATAATTATCGAGGCCTGATCATAATCTATACCTTTCTGCATCTTAACCAATTTAAACAGCGGAAACAGAACAAAACGAAACAGAAGAAAAACCTCCACTATCACAAATATCGAAAACAATAATGTACGTCCCATTGGCTTCAGCCAAAGAAAATATTCTATGAAAAGAGTGAATAAAAAATACAACAACCCCAAACCAATAAAGAATACAATTCCTCGTATCAATTCATTGACATAAAATTTTCTGATAAAAGCTTCTAACTTTAAATAAATAATATTTGCTGCTTGCACTATTTTATATGACTTTATTTAACCAATAAATGTAGCAATTTATATGTTTAAAGAAAAGTTAAAAGAAGCGCAATTTAACCAATGTGAAATAATCCCCTTTTCGAATAATCCGTTTAGCCTTGGATTTGTATCTTTGAACCAAAATTTATAAAAAATGTCGAAGCAAGTTCGAGTGCGTTTTGCACCAAGTCCTACCGGACCTTTACATATTGGCGGTGTCCGTACCGCATTATTTAATTATTTGTTTGCCAAAAAAAATGGTGGAACTTTCTTTCTTAGAATTGAAGATACCGACCAGAACCGTTATGTGCCCGGAGCTGAAGAATACATAATCGAAGCGCTGGAATGGTTGGGAATTGCCCCAGACGAAACTATTGGCAAAAACGAAAAATTTGCCCCTTATCGTCAAAGCGAACGAAAGCATTTGTATAAAGAATATGCTGATCAGTTAATCACTTCAGATTGGGCATATTATGCTTTTGATACTCCAGAAGCTTTAGATGCTTTTAGAAAATCTGAAGAAGAACAGGGAAAAACATTCATATATAACCATACAAACAGAGAGAAACTAGATACTTCTTTGGTTTTTTCTAAAGAAGAAACGGCTGCACGAATTGCCAATGGAGAACATTATGTAATCCGTTTCAAAACTCCTGTAGACGAAACCTTGCACTTACAAGATATCATACGTGGTGAGGTGAAATTTGACACTAATCTATTGGACGATAAAGTTTTGTTCAAGAGCGATGGCATGCCCACATATCACTTGGCTAATATTGTCGATGACCACCTAATGGAAACTTCACATGTTATTCGTGGGGAAGAATGGCTGCCTTCTATGCCGCTACACGTTTTACTATACAGAGCCTTTGGTTGGGAAGCACCAGAATTTGCTCACCTGCCATTGATTTTGAAACCAGTTGGCAACGGAAAATTATCAAAACGCGATGGGGATAAACTAGGCTTTCCAGTATTCCCACTAGAATGGAAAACTGAAGAAGGAATTTCATCTGGTTATAGAGAGAAAGGCTTCTTTCCTGAAGCAGTTGTTAATTTTTTGGCTTTATTAGGCTGGAACGATGGGACGGACAAAGAATTATATACTTTGGAACAATTAATAGAAGCTTTTGACCTTAACAGGGTGCATAAAGCCGGAGCAAAATTTGATCCGGAAAAAAACAAATGGTTCAATCACCAATATTTGATTAAACAAACAGACGTAAATTTGGCTAATAGCTTTGCTCCTATCGTTGCTTCAAAAGGAGTTACAGTACCTCATGATATCCTGATAAAAATTGTTTCTCTAATCAAAGAAAGAGCCGATTTTGTATCTGAATTTTGGGAATTGAGCGATTTCTTTTTTGTTGCTCCAACCGAATACGATGCTAAAGCGGCAAAAAACTGGAAAGCAGAAACACCTGCATTAATGCAGGAATTGACAGCTGTTGTAAAGGAAATAACTGATTTTACTTCTGTGAATATCGAAACGATTGTAAAAGACTGGATGACTAAAAACGAAATTGGAATGGGTAAAGTAATGCAACCGCTCCGTTTGAGCTTAGTCGGCGCACCTAAAGGGCCCCACCTATTTGATATCGTTGAAGTCATAGGAAAAGAGGAAACGATTCAACGAATAGAAAAAGCAATAGCAAGTTTATAAAAATACAAAGGCTCCTAAATTTAGGAGCCTTTTTTATAAGTATAGAATTATATTACCATTTAAAATCCCAGGATTTCCTTTAAAATCATAACCTAAATTTTTAGAATTCAGGTTTCCTAACATATTATTGATTCCATACTGATAAGATATATTAAAACGAAAATGTTTTACCCCAGCAGTTAATCCTGCGGCTGGATAGAAGTTGAATTTTGAGATGTCCTGGATATCCTTGACAACCAAAGTAGTTCCTGTAACTGTATTGCTTTCTTTATCATAATCAGATTTTAATTTACTCCCAACCTGAATAATTGGACCAAATTCAATACTCAACACATTTTCAACAAATACGTAGCTCAATTGTAATGAAATTTGCGCCGACGCCAATTTCATATTTACCTCCTCATTTGCTGAAAAGCCACTTTTTGTTGCTACAGTAAAATTATTTTCGCTAAACTGAATACCGTAAACCATGTCCCAATTATCGTAAAAATTGCCTCTTATTGACAATCCGGCATCCCATCCCAATTCCGGTTTAGTTTGAAAATTTTTTGTGTTTAAACTGAGCTGGTTTACACCTATGTTAATTCCTATTCTGTTTGAATCTCTATACCCGTATTGGGCAATAACTGTGCATGAGATAAGTAGTAAAACGAAAGTGCTGTATAGCTTTTTCATATTATGATATTAATAGAGCACAAACCTAAAGTTTTTTTGTAATTTAACAGTGAATTTAAACTAAAATATATAATTATGAACATTGCATTACTTATCATTCTTGTTTTTGGCTTCTTCATTTTACTATCCTCTTTTTTTACTGTTAAACAACAAACCTCTGTAATAATAGAGCGATTTGGTAAGTTTCACAGCGTAAGAGAATCTGGATTGCAATTAAAAATTCCTTTAATTGATCGAGTTGCGGGTCGCGTCAATTTGAAAATTCAGCAGCTAGATGTCATTATCGAAACCAAAACGAAAGACAACGTCTTTGTAAAACTTAAAGTGTCTGTCCAGTTTATGGTTATTAAAGATACAGTTTACGACGCCTTCTACAAGTTAGAATACGCTCACGATCAAATAACCTCTTACGTCTTTGATGTGGTTCGTGCTGAAGTTCCCAAGTTGAAACTCGATGACGTTTTTGAAAGAAAAGATGATATTGCCATTGCCGTAAAAAGCGAACTGAATGAAGCGATGACAACTTATGGTTATACAATCATCAATACTTTAGTAACCGATATTGATCCCGACATACAAGTTAAAAATGCTATGAACCGCATCAATGCTGCCGATAGAGAGAAAACGGTAGCTGAATTTGAAGCAGAGGCATCAAGAATTAGAATTGTGGCCAAAGCAAAAGCAGAAGCTGAAAGCAAGCGTTTACAAGGTCAAGGTATTGCAGATCAAAGAAGAGAGATTGCTAGAGGATTGGTGGAAAGTGTAGATGTATTAAACAGAGTTGGAATTAACTCCCAAGAAGCCTCTGCCCTTATTGTAGTAACGCAGCATTATGACACATTACAAGCCATAGGTGCCGACACTAATTCAAATTTGATTTTATTACCCAATTCGCCTCAAGCAGGAAGCGAAATGCTAAATAATATGGTCGCTTCTTTTAGTGCATCAAACCAAGTGGGAGAAATGATGAAAAAAACAAACAGAAAACAAGCTAAAAAGGAGGCTAAAGAAATTGAACCTCTAAATGACGATGAAACTGACGAAGAAATATAATAACAATAAAAAAGAGGCTTAGCGGCCTCTTTTTTTTAACATCCATTTTGTAACAAATGGAATTAGTAAACTTATAATTTTGCCGTAAGGTCCCGGAATATTGGGACTATAATTACCAATGATTCCTTTTACTATGTTTTTAGGAGCTAAACTGTCTTTGGTTTTTTGAACACCAAAAACAATCTTTTGATAGCTAATTTCTTTTTCAATTTTTAAGATTTCTAGCTCCCTATCAATCTGGGCATAAGATGAGTATATTTTTGTTCCCATAATTTAGTCGTTAAAAAATATTTCTGAGAATTTTTCTAAAATTGGTCCTTCAACGATTTTATCTTTTATCAAAAACAATACAATTGTGAAGAAAAAGTATATCCCACCAACAATTAAAAACCCATATGGATAACTGTTTAAATAACTTCCAATAGCAAACGCTAGCGCAAATGAACAAAACAAAAGAACCATTACTAAACACAACGAAATTAATGAGAATTTTACGATTGTAGTCGTCGACTTCATCGCCATCTTAAAACTCCGTAATTTATAGTATTCAAGATTATTCTCTATATAATCTTGAACTTGTTCTTGGATATATTCGCTATTTTCTTTTAACTCCTCAAAAGCCATATTTTAAATTTTTTAAAATTCTACTTCTTTTATTTTTGAAGAATGCTGTTTTGTTCTTTTAACTCTTTCAGCTTAGTTTCAAGAAAAGAAATAACATCATCTTTTTTAAGGCTCATATCAGAAAGAATATCTACATACGTTTCTTCTAAATCTAATTTGGCAGCGGACAGCTTTTTTTTCATATCAGATGTTAAGCCTTCATATTTGTGATCCAATTCTTTTTTAGCATCATTATATCCATCTTTTAATTTTTCTCTAGTTTTTTCTCCTTTGGCTGGAGCAAATAAAATTCCTATTCCTGCACCTATTGCTATTCCACCAACTAGGGCTATTAAAGTATTTCCTGCATTATTTGACATGATATTCAGTTTTAGTTATTAATAAATTAAAAATACAATTTTTATTAACATGGTATTGTTAATAAGCCGTTAAAGTAATGTCTGATGAACATCCTGCTTAAAACAAGGCTAATTGCGAGTACAAATGCCCAAGAACCATACCATTTAACTAAAAAAAAATAAAAGACTGTTAGAGTGGCTATATAAAAGTCATATTTAATAACTAAATTTTATTTAGAATTAAAAATCAATAGTATATTGTAATAATAAGAAAACGCCCGAAAAGGGCGTTTCTATTATTCTTAAAATCTATGGGGTAAAACAAGGAACTAAATATTTAAAGAACTTAATAAATCTAAAATATTTTCATTCTTTTCGTTGGTTTTTAATTCCGAAAGTTGGTTTTTAAAGTTCTCAAAATTAATACTGTCTTTTATTAAATTCTCGATGGCTAAAATCCGCACCGCAGCCAATTGACTTTTTAATGACATGGAATATAGTTTTATTAATATATCTGATTCAATGTCTTTAGTCTGAACTTTATCTGAATTTGCCAAAATCAAATTAGCAAATAGCAATGAATTATTATCATTTTTTACATTCTTAACCACTGTTTGATTTACCAAACTGTAATTGTCAATACTTTTTATGCTGGCAACTATATTTTTTAATAACAGATCAGAATTACTCGCATCTTTCTCCTTAACATATTTATTAATTTCCTTTTGGGTGTTCATCAATAAATTAGCCTCTTTTTTACCTTTCTCTTCCCAAGCATCTTTCAGTCCCACCGTTTTATTAAAAACTAATGTCCCTTCTTTACTGTCCTTATCTACATTGAAATAACCAAGGCGTTGAAATTGAAATTTATCTCCAGAATTAGCATTAAGCAAGCTCGGCTCTAAATATCCTTTTACAATTGTAAGAGAGTCTGCATTCTTAAATTCAAGGAAGTTCTTCTCTTTGTGGCTGTCTGGAGCTTCATCTGTGAACAAACGATCATAAAGACGAACTTCTGCCTCAATAGCATGTTGCACTGAAACCCAATGCAAAGTGCCCGCAACTTTTCTTTGAGAAGCTTCACTCCCACTGCCGCTTTGACTGTCTTCGTCATAAGTCACATGTATTTCTATAATGTTTCCGTCAATGTCTTTTACTACATCTTCTCCCTTGATGATATATCCATTTTTAAGTCGAACCTCGTTTCCTATACTTAATCTAAAAAACTTTGGTGGTGCTACCTCTAAGAAGTCTTCCCTTTCTATGTACAATTCAGCTGAAAAAGGAACTTGTCTAAACCCGGCAGTAGCATCTTCTTGATTATTCTCCGCCTCTAACCATTCTACTTTTCCCTCAGGATAATTGGTAATGACCACCTTAACTGGATCTAAAACCGCCATTACCCTAGGCGCAGTTTTATTCAAATCTTCGCGTAAGCAAAATTCCAAAAGTGAAACATCAATTACGTTTTCACGTTTAGCCACACCTATAATATCACAAAACTTTCGAATCGAGATAGGCGTATACCCACGTCGTCTCAAACCAGAAATGGTAGGCATCCTCGGATCGTCCCAACCATTAACAATGTTTTCCTGAACAAGTTGTAAAAGCTTACGCTTACTCATTACAGTATAATTCAGATTCAAGCGCGCAAATTCATATTGATGTGGTCTCACCTTCTGCTCGTCATAAATCTGGTCTAAGAACCAATTATACAACTCACGGTGCATCACAAACTCGAGTGTACATATAGAATGCGAAATTTGCTCCATGTAATCGCTCTCGCCGTGCGCATAATCATACATAGGATATATATTCCAATCGTTTCCTGTCCTGTGATGATGACGGTGCAAAATACGATACATCAAAGGATCACGCATCAACATATTAGTTGATTTCATATCAATTTTAGCACGTAGTACGTGACTCCCTTCCGGAAAATCACCATTTTTCATTCCTTCAAATAAAGCAATATTTTCATCAATAGAACGATTTCTATAAGGACCGTCTATACCAGCTTGCGTTGGACTTCCTTTTTGTGTGGCCACGTCTTCAGAAGATTGGCTGTCTACGTATGCTTTTCCATTTTTAATCATAGCCACTGCCCAATCATATAGCTGCTGAAAATAATCAGAAGAATACAACTCTTCTGACCAATTAAAACCTAACCAAAGTAAATCCTCTTTGATTGCATCCACATATTCCTGCTCCTCTTTCGCCGGATTAGTGTCATCAAAACGTAGGTTGACTGGCGCATTATACTTCAATCCTAAACCAAAATTCAAACAAATTGATTTAGCATGACCTATATGCAAATAACCGTTAGGCTCAGGTGGAAAACGAAACCGTAATTTATCTTTTGGAAAGCCATTGGCTAAATTTTCTTCTATTATTTGCTCTATGAAATGTAGTGATCTTTCTTCTGTAGACATGTTGTTTTATTAAAAAAGCAAAGTTATCAAAAATGTTCCGTAAACAATTAATCGGTAAGTTGTTTCTTCTGTATTGCTAATCAAAAAAGAAAATATTCGTACTTTTATACAATAAACGAACAATAAAACTAATAAATACAGTAAAATGGGCACTATAAAATTAAATAAAATCCGAACATATTCTTATCATGGTTGTCTGATCGAGGAAGGGAAAATTGGTTCCGATTACTCAGTAGATCTCGAAATAAAGACCGATTTAAGAAAATCCTGTATGTCTGATAACTTGGAGGACACTGTAGATTATGTGCTATTGAATTCAATTGTAGTAGAAGAAATGGCAATACGTTCCAATTTATTAGAACATGTAGCACAAAGGATAATCACCAGAGTATTCAGTGAAATTCCAGAAGTCTCCAGAATACTTTTGGCTGTTTCTAAACTAAACCCTCCCATTGGTGGTGATGTTGAAGCGGTTACCGTTGAACTAGAAGAATATAGAAGTTAAATCTTAAAAAAATAAGGTAGACGAAAATATTAAGTTCGACAGCATCGAATATTTTTTTAAAATTTTCTAAACTTAAACTTTTAAACTCTAAACTTTTTAAGTACTTTTGCCATCCATTCAGCAATGGCGTCGTGGCCGAGTGGCTAGGCTGGGCTCTGCAAAAGCTCCTACTCCGGTTCGAATCCGGACGATGCCTCTAAAACCTTCAAATTACTTTGAAGGTTTTTTTTATATCAAATTTTTGAGAAAAATTAAATAAAGTACATGTTCTAATCCAGACGATGACTCTAAAACCTTCAAATTACTTTGAAGGTTTTTTTTATGTAAAATTTTTGAGGAAAATTAAATAAAGCACATGTTCTAATCCAGACGATAACTCTAAAAATTTCAAATTACTTTGAAGGTTTTTTTGTTAAATTTTTGAGAAAAATTAAACAAAATACAAGTTTACATCCAAACGCAAACTTAAAACGTTTACACAAAACTATCTCTGTTTCTATGTCTAATCTTTAACTAAAGCCTAATAAAGAGTACATTAAAATCAGACCGTTGAACTTAAAACCTTTAAAGTACTCTTCCCTTATTTTATATGGATTGTATTTATAACATTTAGTACAAACGTAGATTTAAAATCTAGCATTTATACATTAAAATTATTTCTTTAAACTGAGTTATTAAACATAAAAAAACCACTCAAATTGAGCGGCTTTAATCTACTTTTAAAACAAAACTAATTTTGCTTTTCTATATTTTGAAAGGCCTTTTTTACCATTTCTTTTTCTTTAGGAAACCATCCTTGTGTTATTAAAACCACACCAAAAATCATTAATACTACACTGATACCTTTTTTAATTTTAAGTATATTTAAGGGAGTCATTTTTGATTTCAATTGTTTAGCAAGTAAGATTTTGAAACAATCGACAAGTAGATAACTGATGATTACGGCACTGAAAAAAGTCATCATTCTAGATGTCTCCATTTCTAATTTTGGACCGATTGAGATAATGATTGCTAACCAAAATCCCAAAACACCTATATTAATAATATTTAAGAAAAAACCTTTAATGAACAGACTGAAATAGTTTTTTCTAATAATTTCGCTATCTATTTGCTTTGTATCTATCTTCTTTTCTTTTCTTAAACTTATAAAAGAAATTAATCCATAAGCTAACATCAAGATTCCACCAAAAATAAAAAGCGCCGGTTTATCTTTTAAACTTTGAATTAATCTATAACTTCCCAAATACGCAATACCAATAAAAACAATATCTCCCAATACAACACCCATATCAAATACTATAGCTGCTCTAAACCCTTTGATAATACTTGTTTCAAGTAATATAAAAAAAACGGGGCCGACCATAAAACTCAAGAAGATTCCCCAAGGAATACCTAATAAAATGTCGTTTATCATTAAAAATTAAAATTTGTTTAGAATAAAACTTAATTATTCCTTCTCTATAATTTTTCCTCCAAAGAGAGTTTCTTTATTAATCTGTTGTGGTTTACCATAGATGTAAACAGAGCCTCCTGCTTTTACTTTTGCATCCACTAATGTACTTGCATTGATTTCCGCATTTCCGCCCGCATAGACGTTTATTGACGTCTGTGAAGTACTTAAATTCCTTGAGTTTAAAACTCCACCTGACATAATTGTTGCGTCTTGATTTATTACTTCGCCAGATAAACCTATGATTCCTCCAGTAACTGCTTTAATATTTACTTTTTCTGCATCTAATTTTATATTTATCTCGGCTCCTTCCCTAGCATTCAAATCCATGATAGTTTGTTTAAAGACAGACTCACTTGAAACATAAGATCCTTCACTGGCTGATATTCCATCAATATTTTTAAAATACAAATTAATAGAAATATCATCTCCTGATAACAATTTTGGAAAAGGCATTCTTAATTTTAGCTCCCCGTTGTTATTTACTAACTCCACTTCGTTTTCCCTATTTCCAGTTATAACTGCTTTGTTTTCTGAGGCTGGTATCAGCTTTACGCTTAGTTTGTCAAAAACTTCAATTTCATTAAAGTCTCCTAAATTCCTAGTGACTTGGGAAAATGTTACTTGAGCAGTTAAAACAAATACTATAATTAATACTTTTTTCATTATTTTTTATTTTGTAGGTTCTTCTATTCTTCTTATAAAATTAAAATCCAATTGTTTTTTTACTAAATCGGCATTTTTAACTTTAACGAATATTTCGTCACCTAATTGCAATAATTGATTAGAAGTTGCTCCTACCAATGCATATTGTTTCTCATCGAACGTATAGTAATCGTCTTTTATATCACGAATACGGACCATACCTTCGCATTTATTTTCAATAATTTCAACATAAATTCCCCATTCGGTAACACCTGAAATTACACCTAAAAAATCTTGATCCTTATGATCTTGCATGTATTTAACCTGCATGTACTTGATAGAATCTCTCTCAGCATTTGTAGCTAAACCTTCCATAGTAGAACAATGCAAACACTTAGCTTCATACAATTCTTCGTCAGCAGATTTTGCTCCGTCTAAATAAAACTGCAGTAAACGGTGTACCATAACGTCAGGATAACGACGTATTGGTGAAGTAAAATGAGAATAATAATCGAATGCTAATCCGTAATGACCAATATTATCAGTAGAATATTTAGCTTTACTCATGGTTCTAATAGCTAAAGTATCAATCAGATTTTGTTCTTTCTTACCATTCACATCTTCCATTAATTTGTTCAAAGCTTGTGAAATAGAACCTTGTTTAAAATCAATCTTATGTCCAAATTTAGCTATAACTGCCTGCATAGCAAAAAGTTTGTCTTCGTTTGGTTCGTCATGAATCCTATAAATAAATGTTTTCTTTTGTTTTCCAATGTACTCTGCTACTTTTTTATTTGCCAAAAGCATGAACTCTTCAATCAAATGATTAGCATCCTTAGAAACTTTAAAATAAACTCCTTCTGGTTCTCCCTCTTCACTTAAGTTGAATTTTACTTCTACTTTATCAAAGGAAATTGCACCGTCGTTCATTCTTTTTCTTCTGAAAATCTTAGCTAATTCATCCATTTTTAATGTAGCAGCAACAATTTCAGCTGAAACCTGATAACCAGAGCCTGTAATCGAAATTTCTTCTGGAATGGTATCATCTTTTGTTTCTATAATATATTGCGCTTCCTCGTAAGCAAAACGCTGATCAGAATAAATCACGGTACGACCAAACCATTCATTAATCACCTTGCATTTATCGTCTATCTCGAAAACGGCTGAAAAAGTATATTTTTCTTCTTGCGGACGCAGTGAACAAGCAAAATTAGATAAAACTTCGGGCAACATAGGTACTACCCTATCCACTAAATAAACGGATGTTGCTCTTTGATATGCTTCGTCATCCAATATCGTTCCTTGTTCTAGATAATAAGAAACGTCAGCAATATGAATTCCTATCTCATAATTACCATTCTCCAATTTTTTAAATGATAAAGCATCATCAAAATCCTTTGCATCCTTTGGATCAATTGTAAAAGTCAAGGTATCCCGCATATCACGACGATTCGCAATTTCAGTTTCCGTTATTGATGTATCTATTTTTTGTGCATAGGTTTCCACCTCTATAGGAAACTCTGACGGCAAACCGTATTCAGCTAAAATGGCGTGAATTTCAGTATCATGTTCTCCAGGTTTCCCTAAAACTTTTATTACTTTTCCAAAAGGACTATCGGCTCTCGTAGGCCAATCTTCTATATGTACTAATACCACATCACCTTGTTCTGCCTCTCCTATCTTATCTTTTGGAATAAAGATATCTGTGTACATTTTTGGATTAGCAGTTGACACAAAAGAGAAGTTCTTTTGAATATCAATCACCCCAACGAAATCTGTTTTATTTCGCTCCAAAACTTCAATAACCTCACCTTCAGGCCTTTTACCTTTTCTACGGTTATAAACATATACTTTTACGATGTCTTTATCCAGTGCATGGTTCAAATTATTAGTTGGAATAAAAACATCATCTTCCAATTCAGCGCAAACAAAATAAGCTGTTTTGCGACCTGTCATGTCAATCTTACCTTCATAATACTCTTTACTGGCCGCTTTTATCAAATAATTTCCTGGTTCGGATTCAATGATTTTATCTTGGGCTGCAAGTATTTTCAAATCTTTGATTATTTGATTTCTACTTTGAGTATCATCTAACTCTAACTTAGCTCCTATTTGTTTGTAATTGAATGCTTTATCAGCACTTTTCGATAATATTTTTATAATTTGTTCAGAGAAATCTTTCTCTTTTTTTACCGGCTTTCTTAGTCTTTTACTCATAAATCTGTTCTTAAAAGTTGAAAATTACAAAATAGTTAACAGTTATCGTAAAATAGGGCTGTTTTTTAGATAAATTATAACTTACATAATAGTTGTATCTTTATAAAAACAATGAAAATGGAAGCATTTATCACCATCGCTATTTTTGACTACATTCATGAAATTGAAATACTTAAACACCGATTAGATCAAGAAGGAATTCAGTATTATTTTGAGAATGAATTAATGTCCTCAATAGTACCTATGTACACAACAGCACTCGGAGGAATCAGACTAAAAATTCATCCTAACGATTTTGTTATTGTTAAGGCAATTTTACAAGAAATGAGATACGACAACAATTTAAAAATAATTTAATTTTTTTGAAAGTTGTCAACATATATATAATACAACAAAAAGAAAAATTAAAATTAAATTATTAATTAATGGGTATTATAGCTTGTTAATAGGTGCTATAAAATTATTATAAAAAGCATTGTGCTGGACTTTTAAAATATTATCAGGACTTATTAACATCTTTTTAAATACTTAAATATCTTATTTTTAAGAGTTTTTATATTTTAATTAACAATGGTTAATAAAGTAAAAAGTATTCTATTTGTAAATAAGTATTTATTCATTTTTTGTTAATAAACGACTTTTAAATACTGATAAGTATTATAAAAATTCAGCTAATTAAATTAGGATTTTTAATGTGGGTTTTGGATTAGTTATTTTTTTAATACAACCATAAAATACTTCTAATATTCTATCCGAACTTATTAACAATTTATGTTAACTTAAAGTTAACTGAATATCAAGCAATTGCATTTTGCTATTAACAATGCAATATTTTAACACTTTATGTTTAGACTATTTATTGATTTTCAATGTTTTATGCATTTATAGAAATTGTTTATAACTCGATAAATACATGTAAATCTGATAGTTATATTACTAGAAAATACAGCTGATTTTAAGGCCTAAATATTCTTTACAGTCAAACAAATCTATCATTTTTTTTATCCAAAATTCTTTTGGTAAATTTGCAATACACAACTTAATAAAAATAAAATGAAAATCTCAATTGGAAATGATCACGCTGGTCCTGAATACAAACAAGCCATTGTAGAAATGCTTATTGCTAAAGGTCATGAAGTTACTAATTATGGAACTGATTCTGCAACTAGTGTAGATTACCCTGATTTTGGACATCCAGTGGCTACTGATGTTTCTGAAGGTAAAGCAGATTTTGGAATTGTAATATGTGGAAGCGGTAATGGAATATCCATGACTGTAAATAAACATTCAAAAATTCGTGCTGCTTTATGTTGGATGAAAGAGATTGCGGCTTTGGCTCGTCAACACAATGATGCCAACATAATAAGTATTCCTGCGCGTTTCACGTCTATTCCGCAAGCGGTAGAGATGGTAGAAACTTTTTTAAATACAGAATTTGAAGGAGGAAGACATCAAAACAGAGTGGATAAAATTTCTTGCTAAGGAAATTACTTTCTTTAATTACTGTTTATTGTAAGTAAGTCAGATTTTTTAAATCTGGCTTTTTTGTGTTTTATGATTTTATAGAATAAACGGTAAAAAGAATCAATACTTGAAAGAATAATATTCCCATAAACTTTAGTACGTATGTTTTTTTTGAAGTTTTGTGTCTAAAAATTGTCATTGCAAGCGCTGCGCCTATAGTTCCTCCAAAAACAACAAAGCTTAAAAGGGTTTTTTCAGAAATTCTTTTTTTATTTTTTACCGCTAGTCTCTTGTCGTATGCAGTAATCAGAAAAGCAATACTATTAAGTATCATAAAAAAGTAGAATAAAATTGACATTTGCATAAAATTTAAGATCAAAGATATTATTTTAGCTATTCGAAAAACATTAAAATGACCAACATACAATACATACTAAAGTCAGTTGCGACAGCAGCTATTAATATTCAAAAAACGGTACAGCTTTTACAAGAAGATTGTACGATCCCGTTTATTTCCCGATACCGCAAAGACACGACAGGAAATCTTGATGAAGTGCAAATTGAAAGCATTTCAAAACTTCAAAAAGAATTCGAATTCATTGTCAAAAGAAAGGAAGCTATTTTAAAATCCATCAATGAACAAAATGCGCTTACTGCTGAATTAGATAAAAAAATCCAGGGAAGTTTTGATTTGCAGGAACTAGAAGATTTTTATTTACCTTATAAAAAGAAGAAGAAAACCAAAGCAGATATGGCACGTGAGAAGGGGTTAGAACCTTTGGCAAAAATCATTATGGCACAAAATAATGATGATGTTGATTTTATGGTTACTCAATATTTGAATGATGATGTATTAAACGAGGAAGCGGCACTGCAGGGTGCACGAGATATTATTTCCGAATGGATTAATGAAAATATTTATGTGCGCAAGCAATTGCGACGCTTATATGAACGTAAGGCAACTATTACTACCAAAGTTGTAAAAACTAAAAAAAACGAAGAAAGTGCCCAAAAATTTAGTCAATATTTTGATTGGTCAGAACCTCTGACAAAGGCGCCACCGCATCGATTATTGGCAATACTTCGTGCCGAAAACATAGGGTTTATTAAGTTTAAAGTCGAAGTTGATGTTAACGAGGCTTATGATATTATTGATGCAGTAGTTTTAAAAAGTCAAAATACAACTACGTCGCACATACAACTAGCTATCGAAGACAGTTACAAACGATTGCTTAATCCGGCAATTTCAAACGAAGCTTTGCAAGAAGCGAAAGCTAAGGCTGATGCCAATTCGATTCAGGTTTTCGCCAATAATCTTGGACAATTGTTGCTGTCGCCACCTTTGGGAGAAAAACGAATTTTAGCAATTGACCCAGGTTTTAAATCTGGTTGTAAAATTGTTTGTCTTGATGAAAAAGGGGACTTGCTGTATAACGAAACTATTCATCCGCACGCGCCCCAAAAAGAGGAAGCTATGGCGATGAAAAAAATTCGTTCGATGGTCAATTCGTATAAAATAGATGCCATTTCGATAGGTAACGGAACTGCTTCAAGGGAAACGGAGTTCTTTATTAAGAAAATTGCTTTTGACAAAGCGGTTCAGGTATTCATAGTTTCAGAGGCAGGAGCCTCCGTTTATTCCGCTTCCAAAATTGCAAGGGAGGAGTTTCCAAATTATGATGTTACTGTTCGTGGTTCAATTTCTATTGGGAGACGACTTTCGGATCCATTGGCTGAATTAGTAAAAATTGACCCAAAAGCCATCGGCGTGGGACAATATCAGCATGATGTGGATCAAACTAAACTAAAAGAGGAATTAGACAATACAGTGGTTCGTTGCGTAAACTCCGTTGGAATAAATATAAACACAGCGAGCAAGCATTTGTTGAGTTACGTTAGTGGAATAGGGGAGAAGTTAGCTGAAAATATTGTTAATTACCGTTCAGAAAATGGTCCTTTTGAAAACAGGAAACAGCTTAAAAAAGTACCTCGATTAGGAGAAAAAGCGTATCAGCAAGGGGTCGCTTTTATCCGAATTTCAAACGCAAAAAACCCATTGGATAATTCGGCAGTACATCCCGAGGCATACGCTATTGTGGAAAAAATGGCAAAAGATCTGAAACTGACCGTGAATGATTTGATTGCTAACAAAGAAAGAACGGCTTTAATAAAACCAGAGAACTACATTACCTCAGAAATAGGTTTGTTGGGATTGAAGGATATTATAAAGGAACTTGAAAAACCAGGCTTAGATCCTAGAAAATCAGCTAAAGTATTCGAATTTGATCCAAATGTTAAAACGATAAAAGACGTAAAATCAGGAATGATTTTGCCTGGTATTGTAAATAACATTACTAATTTCGGTTGTTTTGTTGATATAGGCGTGAAAGAAAGCGGACTGGTTCATATCTCCCAGCTTAAAGCAGGATTCGTGAGCGACGTAAATGAGGTAGTCAAATTACACCAGCACGTTCAGGTAAAAGTAACTGAGGTGGATGAAGACAGAAAACGAATTCAGTTGACGATGGTAATTTAAGTTCATAAAAAAAGTCCCGATATTTCGGGACTTTTTTTATTTTTTTTCGTTTACGCTTTCTTCTTTTTTATCAGTTGAAGGCTCTTCTTTAGCGGCATTTTTAAATTCTTTAATTCCGCTTCCTAATCCCTTCATTAATTCTGGAATTTTTTTACCACCAAAAAGTAATAAAACAACTGCTAATATAACTAGGATTTCTGTAACACCAAATCTTCCCATGATTGAATAATTTATGCCGAAGCAAATTTCTAATAAATCTTGCAACAAAGGTAAATAGAATTACTTAATATGAATTCAATTTAAGTCAATTATTTAATTTCAATAACGTTAAAAGTATATTAATTTAAATTTATTTTGAGGGCTAGGAGCTAAGTATGCAGTCAAAGTGCTTTATTGACATTAATTATTATATTTGTAAAATAAAGAAAATGTATGTCAAAAGAAAGATTGAAAAGGAAAAAACTCCGCAATAAATTATTTATAAAAAACCGTTTGATTATTTTGAACGAGGATACTTTTGAAGAAATTTTTTCATTAAAATTGAACCTAATGAATGTTTTTATAGTAGCTTCTGTTGGTGCTATTTTATTGATTTCAATCACTACTTTTATTATAGCCTTTACTCCTTTGCGGGAATTTATACCAGGCTATTCCTCTTCTAAATTAAAAAGAAATGCAACAGAATTAGCCTTAAAATCGGATTCCTTGACCCTAGCATTAAAGAAAAACGAAGCCTATATATTAGCAATTCAGAAAGTACTTAACGGCAAGCTGGAGTACGCAAAATTCAATAAAGATTCAATATTGGTATCTAGTGAAGAACCGATGCCTAAAGTAAAATTATCTGCCTCGGATGAAGAATTGGAACTAAGGGATCAAGTGGCAATGGAAGAAAAAAAATCCTTACTAAAGAGTCCAGAAAAAAAGAAATAATAGTTAAATGACAAAAAAACTGTTTCTTTCAGCTCTTGGTGTGAAAAATTTATAAAATCAGTAGTATAAAATGTCAGTAAAATCAATTGCAGCAAAAATATTTGCAAAAAAAATATATACGAAAACCCAAGCTTGGTCTACAAACCCCGTTGCGAGTCAGCAGGCTGTTTTTAAAAACCTTATAAAGGATGCAAAAAAGACGGAATTTGGTGTGGACCATAATTTTGGAGAAATAAAAACGTTTGAGGATTTTGCTAAAAATGTCCCGATTCGGGATTATGAAGATCTAAAAATCTATGTTGAAAAAGTAGTTAACGGTGAAGAGAACATTCTCTGGAAAGGGAAGCCGCTATATTTTGCCAAAACATCTGGAACAACTTCGGGAGCAAAATATATTCCTCTTACCAAAGATTCTATGCCTTATCATATTGAGGCTGCTAGAAATGCCATTCTTCATTATGTACATGAAACTGGAAATGCAGATTTTGTTGATGGTAAAATGATTTTTCTGCAGGGAAGTCCGATTCTAGAGGTAAAACACGGCATAAAATTTGGTCGATTATCCGGTATTGTAGCCCATTTTATTCCGAAATATTTGCAGAAAAACCGAATGCCGTCTTGGGAAACCAATTGTATTGAAGACTGGGAAACTAAGATAGATGCTATTGTTGAGGAAACTATCAATGAAAATATGACCGTGATTTCCGGGATACCTTCATGGGTCCAAATGTACTTTGAAAGGTTGCATCAAAAAGGAGGGAAGAGTGTAGGCGAAATTTTCAAAAACTTTAATTTATTTATTTACGGAGGTGTTAATTATGAGCCTTACAGAGCCAAATTCGAGAATTTGATAGGTAGAAAAGTAGATTCGATCGAATTGTTTCCGGCTTCAGAAGGTTTTTTTGCCTACCAGGATTCTCAAAAAGAAAAAGGAATGCTGCTGTTGTTGAATGCAGGAATTTTTTATGAATTTGTTAAGAGTGACGAGTTTTATTCTGATAAACCAAGGCGTTATACCATTGGAGAAGTCGAGTTGGGAGTTAATTATGTTTTGATAATATCAACTAACGCAGGACTTTGGGGATATAATATTGGAGATACGGTACAGTTTACGTCATTAAAACCGTATCGGATTATCGTTTCGGGTAGAATCAAGCACTACATTTCCGCTTTTGGCGAACACGTGATTGCCAAGGAAGTAGAAAGCGCTTTACAGGAAGCAATGGAGGGAACAACCGCGCGAGTGAATGAATTTACGGTTGCTCCACAAATAACACCTGACAGTGGTTTGCCTTATCACGAATGGTTTATTGAATTTGAAAATGAACCGGATGATATTGTCGCTTTCTCAGAAGCTATAGATGATGCTATGAGAAAGCAAAACATGTATTATGACGATTTAATTGTTGGAAACATCTTGCGAAAAGTAGTTGTCACAACAGTGATTAAAAACGGTTTTCAAGATTATATGAAATCCATAGGGAAACTTGGAGGACAAAATAAGATTCCTAGGCTTTCTGACAACAGAAATATTGTAGACTTATTAAACAAGGTATAAAAGGACTACATTTGAATATCGATACTAATAAAAAAATGAAAGAAACTAAAAATATATCACGATCAAGAGCACAAGAATCATCAGCTGCTATAGAGAAAATGTACATAACAATGCGTCATTTATTCAACAGGGGTTTTTATAAACCAATGGGAATATCTGGAGATACTTTGCGGGAAGCTTTATTGGCACTTCGCCCTGAAATATATGGAAATATTGCGGAGGAAAAAGTAGAATTAAACGGTCTTTTGTATGTTATTGAACGTCTTCCTTTAGGAATTGAAGAATGTAGATTTATTAACCTCACTTCGGCTGAGGGCTATTCTAAGTCCCATTTTCAAGCAATTATTCCACCAAAAAGAAAAAGAAATTGTTACAGAATAGATGAGGAACAAATGAATGTGGAAATCACTCGTGGCCGTTCGGACATTTATGATATTTTAACCCATCTGACTTTTATTTTTATCGAATCCCATAAAATTAGAAACCGAGTTTTATTAGATGATGCCGGTGAAGTTTCACGCGATTGGATCAAACTGCAGTACGCTGTCTCCCAAAACAAAAAGTTAACGCTTGTAGAAAAGGAGAAGGCAATCTCACATACTGCTAATATTCTAGGGAGATCCTTTGAAGAAGTAATAGACATATATGATGCATTTGGTTCAGTAGCGGCTCCAGATCGTTTTTTACATGTTATTTATTGGTTGGGGAAACTAGCTATTGAAGAAATTATAGACAATAATAAAAGAACCATAACCTTTAGTCCTATTCTAAGGGAACGACTTGGACATCATATTCATGGCGAAATTTGGGCTACCAACATCAAGGAGGTTTTAAAAGAAAATAAGCTTTTGGATCGCCCCATCCATGTTATAAGTGCCAATATGCACAGCGTGATGAATTCAATCTTTGCTACGACTGTGTTAAAAACTCAGTTTAAAGAGAAATCTGATTTCTTTATTTATGAAGAATTAAGCAAATCGGGCGCAAATGAAGTTCGAAACAAAGTAGAGGAAGTAGCATTAAAGCACGGTATGATTTCAATACCGGATACCTCTGGAACTAATATTGATGTACAGATTTTTGACACTGCAAAGATTAATTGGGCTCACTCCTCATTTTCCACAGCGAAATTAGGGGATAAAAAACCGGTATTGATCGTAATGGATTATGCCTTTGGAGAACAAGCTTATGAAACGATTGACGAGTTGTTAAAACCGTTCAAAAAAGACACGCTACTCAATGTAGAATCCATTTCTATCATGGGGAAAGCGGGTATTCTGGAGGGAGGAAAGGGTGATATAATGATTCCCAACGCACACATTAACGAAGGAACTGCAGATAATTATTTTTTCGAAAATGAATTAACAGCGGATATGTTTGAAGGTAATGATATTGCAGTTTTTGCAGGACCAATGGTTACTGTATTGGGAACTTCACTGCAAAACAGGGATTTATTAAATTTTTTCCATGAATCTACTTGGGGAGTGATAGGTCTGGAAATGGAAGGTTCTTATTATCAAAAAGCCATTCAATCTGCTTCAAAAATCAGAAAAAGTATACCAAAGAATGTAAAAGTGCGTTATGCCTATTACGCTTCAGATAACCCTTTGCAAACGGGAAGTACTTTAGCTTCAGGAGGTCTAGGAACAACGGGGGTAAAACCCACTTATTTGATTACCATTAAAATATTGGAACAAATTTTCAACGTAAATTAGAATTATAATATGAGTGCAAACTTACCCCAATACAATCCCGAAGATCAGGAGATCGATTTGATTTTGTTTTTTAAAAAAATTGGCGATTTTTTTCAATGGTTAAATACGCTATTATTTAGAATCATTCGTTTTTTCGTGAAAAACAAGATTGTAATGTCTGCATTGTTGATAATTGGATTTGGTTTGGGATTATATTTAGATAAAACACAAAAAACCTACGATCATCGAATTATAGCGACACCAAATTTTAAATCAACAGATTATTTATATTCTAAAATTAATTTATTAAACGCTAAAATTATAGAAGGAAACACTGCTTTTTTAACGGACAGTGTTGGTTTAAAAAATCCAGAAATACTAAAAGGGATAAAAATAAAACCCATAACAGACGTATATAAATTCATTGAAAATAAAAATGAAAACTTTGAGCTAATCAAATTAATGGCCGAAGCAGGAGATATTAATAAAATTCTTGAAGATAATATGACCAGCAAAAATTATACAAATCATGAAATTATTATCAAAACAGATAAATTAGCATCTGATGAATTAACCATTCAGCCTATTTTGAATTTCCTGAATGAGTCTGATTATTTTAAGAAAATTCAAATAGAAGAGTTTAAGAATGCCCAAATAAAGCTGAGTCAAAACGATACAATTATTTCGCAAATTGATGCTGTTTTAAATGGATTTTCGAGCTCTGTAAATAGGAATCAACAAAGTGATAAACTGGTTTATTATAATGAAAATACGCAGTTAAACGATGTTATAAAGACAAAAGAAGCTTTAATTTATCAACAAGGAGTTCTTAGGGTTGATTTGGTAGGAATGGATAAAATTATTAAAGAAAACAGTGCAACACTAAACATAGAGAATACAAGCTCAATTAATGGAAAATTAAAATTTGTTTTACCTGTTTTATTCTTGTGTTTATTTATATTCATACATTTATTCATGACTTATTATAAAAGCCAAATGAAAAAGGCTCAATTGATATAATTTCTTTTAAAATAGGGCAGAATCAAACAGAAATTTAATTAATTCAAAAAATACAATTTCCTGGAATTTTGAAAAAAATCAATATGGGTTTCAAAAAAATAAAAAAAAATCCAATTGTTTTGCAGAGTTTTACAACTATGTTTTTAAGAATTATAGGGGTAATCACTCTTTTTGGGTTTTCATTGTTCCTAACCCACAATTACGACCCAAAAATCATTGGTCAATTCGACTTTATAAGGATAGTTTTATTGGTTTTAAGCAGTATTTGCGTTCTGGGTACGGATCAGTCCATATTGTATTTTACTGGCATTTTAAAAAGCAGCAATGAAACAGAAAAATTAAAGGCGATTTATAAAAAAATTGTTGTGTTGATTTTCGCAATTTCTATGTTAGTTTTGATTGTGTTTTTCATCATTGGTAAAAATAGAATTAATTTTTTTTTTAATCAAAAAGGCACTTATTTACTGATGTCTAAGGCCATTATTGCCTTGTTTTTCTATTCCATAACTTTATTTAACACCGAAACAATTAGAGCATTAGACAAAATTTATACTGCTGAATTGTTTAGAAATACCTTTAAGTATGTTTCTGTTATTATAGGGGCTTTGGTTTTGTTTTATATACATGAGGAAAGCTATTTGGTGGATACTTTTTTGATTGGGTTTGTTGCGCTATCTATTATAACGACGATTATTGTTTTTAGACTGTTCGAAAAGCAAAAAAAGGAATTAGTACTAGAAAATGACATAGATCGTTTCACCTACTCTATTATCGCCTACAAATCATATCCTATGGCTATTAGTAATTTAGCTATTTTCTTGATGATGACCTTTGATGTAGTGTTTTTGAAAAAGTTTAAAGGAGATGAAACAGTCGCTTATTATTCAATTGTGATGAAGTTAGTTTCTATTTTGTTCATGATTAATAACTCCGTGTATATTTCTGTTTCATTAAAAATTGCACAGCTTTATACTGAAAATAATCACGCAGAATTAGTAAAAACATTGAAAGAAAGCGCACGAATAATTGTTATGCTGACATTGGTCGTGGTAATAACCGTTTGTTTGTTTTCTGAAGATATTTTATATTTCTTTGGAGAAAACTATATACAAGGAAAACAGGCGCTTTTGATATTAATGCTGGGTCAATTGTTAGCTTCTTTTTTTGGAGTTTCCGCAATCTATTTGAATATGACGGGAAGGCAAAGTGTTTTCCAGGTTGTCCTGATTTTTGCAGTATTGCTTAACTTACTTCTAAATATTATATTAATCCCAATGTACTCCCTCACAGGGGCAGCAATTGCTTTTGTTGCGAGTTTACTTTTTTGGAATATAGTAACAGCAATAATTATTTATAAGAAAGATAAAGTATTGGTTCTATTTCATTAAAAATCCATTGAAGACAGTACCGATATTTAACCGAATTATTCACAAACAAATTAAGGTTTCCTAGTACATGGCAAAAATGAAAACACTAGTTAAAAAAAATACAGCAGTATTCATAGGGTTGTTTTTCTGCAATTTATTGGTGGCCTTTTTGACGCCTTATATTTTACCGGAAAGGTATTTTAATGATACCGTAATAATTGTGTTTGACAGGGGGCAGGAAATAGGCTGGTTGGGCAGTTATCCGTTTGCTATTATGTTTTATAAACTTACGGGTTTACGGCATCTTTCTTTTTTTCTTATTGCGCTGATTCAATTTCCCATAGTAACCTACATATTATATAAAATCGGGGTACCGCATAACTTTCATAAGCTAAACGTAAAAAATATTTTGGTCTATGTTGGGCTACTGCTTTTGGGAATATACATGTCTATGCCTACTAAGGAATTCATTACGTTTTTAATGTTTTGCAGCATTCCTTTTATATTTAAATCCAATAAAAAGCCAGTATTTAAAATTGGTTTTTCACTTGTATTAGTCGCTTGTTTTTCGTTTTTCAGGGCCTATTATCTATTGATGCCAATATTTGCAATAGGGATGTATGTACTGTCGTTCATCAAATTTGAGAACAAAACACTGTCGATTATTTTTTACGGGATACTAATCTCCATATTTTTATCACTGAGTCACGGAGTTATAAGAGGCGAGTATATTTCGAAGCAAACAAGAGAAAATTATGTCGTTGAGAATATAAATAAAAACAATATAAATACGGCAATAGTGTCGCCCATATCACAAGATACCTGGTACGGAGAGGTATTTGGTATTGTTTATGGTTTTATGGCTGTAAATGTACCCGTAATTGAAGCAATCAAACATATTTTATCACCACAAGTATTGGTTTTTGTATTGTGGCAGTTATTGCTATTTTATATTTTGTTTGTCCGGTTTTCCAGATGTTTAAAAAACAGGAAACAATATCAATTTGAGTTATGGACCTTATTGATTTTATTTGCTTTTTTTATCGTTCAAGGTATATTTGAACCAGATTTAGGCACTTCTATCCGACATAAAATAGGGCTTTTTCCTTTAATATATTTTGCATTGTATTATGAAGATTTCAGAAAAGACACTCGACAAATTATTTAATTTATTTCTGTTTCTAATTGCTATTACATTAATTTTCAGAAAACTGTCTACTGTTTTTTTGATAGCTTTTGTAGTTTTCAATTTGCTGTTTTTAAAAAAAATCAAAATTTCAAAAAATCAACTACCAATTATGTTGTTAGTGGCAGCTCCATTCTTAATGGAAATGTTGTCTTTTTGGAATAATGATTCTTATGCTCTCGGTTTAAAATCATTAGAGAAAAGTGTTTCGCTACTCTTTTTTCCAATATTTATAATTGGGAATTATCAGCGTATTCAATTTATGAAAATTTTGAAAGCGTATTGCATTACTACAACAGCTATTATGGTCTTCTTTTTTGTGCGTTTTATAGTGTTGGATTCGGAGCATTTCTTTAAATACTTTAATGGGAATGACCTTTGGGAAATGGGCTATGTTTTTGCTGACAGTATGGGTATTCATGCACCAGCGCTCAATATGCACTTGGCTTTTGTTGCTTTTTCTAATCTTTATTTCTTGTTTGAAGCTTCCAAAATTAATTATAGTAAATGGTCTAAAACAAGAGATTTGTTGGTTTTCATTCTTTCCTTCTTTTTTGTTTTGTATGTGAATACCAGAATGGCTTTATTAGCCACCTTAATTGGCTTTTTGATAGTTGTTTATTTCCAAATTTCAAAAAGTTACAGTTCTAAAGTAATCTTTAAAAGAGCCATAATTGTCCTATTTTTGATTACTACGGTTTTATTTTTATTCATACAGAAGAATCCCTATATGAAAGAGAAGTATTCGACTCAAATTTTTTCGAATATGGATAAAGTAGGGAAACTAGACGAGATTGATCATCCTGAAATAGCGGTTTATAGCTCTTTTGTTACTAGGGTATCCATCTGGAAATCAGCCTGGGAACTTTCGCTAAAACATCTTCCTTTTGGTGTGGGAGCCTCAGACGGCAAGACAGAATTAGTTAAATATTTTAAAGAAACGGATCAGGTATTTCTTGCAGAATATGAGTTTCCAACGCACAATCAGTTTTTAGATTATTTATTGAAATTTGGAATTTTAGGGCCAATTGTAGCCTTGTTCTATATAGGGTTTATCGCTTATCTAGGAATTAAGACAAAAAATCCGGTGGTGATTTCGTTCTTTTTTTTGTTTTTTATGTCAAACCTCACAGATGATTTCTTGCTCCGTTTTGATGGAATTATTTTCAGCGGATTATGGATTTCTATATTTGCTAGTTATTGGCTGCAACAGAAAAGCGGGTCAGTTGTTTTTTGATATTTTTAGGGTCACACATAAAAAACCGCTTATTGAGCGGTTTTAATTTCATCTTTTTTGAATTCTAAATTCGGGAATATTTCACCAACTTCTGAAAATTGTTGTAGTGTTTCCATAGGCACATTTTTTACGACATAATCTTTCCCAGGAGGTAGTGTTTTTATATAATCATCTGTTGCCGCTATTGAATTAGTTCTCCAACGAGCGCCTTCTTTTATTAAATACCATTGACCATTAGTTCCTAAAACAATTTTGCCTTCGTAACGGTCAAAGTCTGTAACTTCAACTTTTACTTCATCAGACGCTACAGGCGCGACCTCTTGTATGGCATCTTGCTGAGGGGCTTCCCCTTTCTTGTTTTCGCAAGACAATGAAAATAAAGCGACAAGTGTCGCGATCAAAAACTTTTTTTTCATTTGAATTTATTTTAAATAGTAAAATTTTGGTAAATATCGTTCTTTTTTAACCAACGAAATTGAATATATTTTATAAATCGAAATTTTCCCTTTTTAAGATTGTAAATGGCATATTTAAATGTAATACTTTGTAATTATTAAATTTGTAATACATTTGAGTTTTTAATATCAATTGCGCAAAAAATAAAGAACGATTATTATTCTTTTACACTAAAAAATGGCAAAAATTAAAATAGCCCATCTATTGCATTCCTTGGGAGGAGTTGACGTGTATTTAAGACTGCTATTAAACAACATTGATACAGATTCATTTGAAAATATAGTCATTCATGGCACCAAAGATACAAATGTGCCTTTCTTAGATAAAAACAAGAAGAATGTAAAAGAGTATAAGATTTCTGTTTTTAGGGAAATATCAGTGATAAATGATCTAAAAGCTACTTATCAAACTTATCAAATTTTAAAAAAAGAACACCCCGATCTATTACATACTCATAGTGCCAAAGGAGGTATGATAGGACGGGTTTTGGGACCGTTGTTAGGTATAAAAGTGATTTACACACCTCATGCTTTTTCTTATTTGAGTGCGCAAAACAGCTTAAAAAAAGGAGTTTTTTTGAGTATTGAAAAACTGCTGGTAAAAAGAAGTATTTTGTTGTTAGCAACCTCCAATTCCGAGAAAAAACGTGCGATTGACGAAGTCGGGTTTGATCCCAAAAACACAATCGTTTTTAATAACTGTATTGAGCCAATATCTAAAATAGATACGTTAACCATTCCCAAAACCTGGCCTGATTATTATATCTGTACTGTGGGACGACCTTCATATCAAAAAAACATTGAGCATATGATCAGGGTGATTAGTGAGGTGAATAAGGAGCTTAGAATTCATTTAGTAATAATGGGTGTGGGGCCTGTTTCGGATCAATTGGAATCAGTACAAAGTCTGATCCAAGAACTAGATATGACCACAGAAGTTACTCTTTTGAGTTGGACAGAAAGAACAGATGTTTTTAATATTATAAAGCAATCTAAATTCTATATTTCTACGGCTCGATATGAAGGGATGCCATACTCTGTCATCGAAAGTTTGGCTTTATCAAAACCCTGTATCGTAACGAACTGCGACGGAAATCGGGATTTAATTATTGATGGCCATAATGGCTTTGTAATTAGTGAAGAGTTGATGCAATTCAAGGATAAAATATTAGTTTTGCTTGGAGATGATAAATTGTTGGAGAGTATGTCAAAGAATTCCCAACAAACTTTTTCGGACAACTTTTCAATTAAAAAGAATATTAACCAATTGGAAGCTATATATAGAAGTTATAATTAATTGTAATAAATTTATGTTCAAAGAAATAATCAAAAGAAGAATTAAGAAAGAAAAATTTAATCCCGGAATGCTTGGTTTTTTTATCAATTATAATTTTCTGATCAGAAGGTCGATCTATGCAGTTATTAAAAGTCACGCGACTAAATTAAATGGCTCATTATTAGATTTCGGTTGCGGTACAAAACCGTATAGGGATTTATTTGTCAATGCAAACGAATACATTGGTGTGGATTACAAAATTGAAGGAAGAGAACAAATCATTGATGAAATTGATCGGTTTTATGATGGAAAAGTGATTCCATTTGAAAATGAAAGATTCGACTCTATTTTATCCACTGAAGTCTTAGAACATGTTTTTAACATTGATGAATTATTGCAAGAGTTTAATAGAGTTCTAAAAGATAAGGGAAAAGCAATAATCACAACTCCATTTTCATGGGAAGAACACGAAATGCCCTATGATTTTGCCAGATATACAACTCCGGCCTTACAATTTTTATATCAAAAACATGGCTTTAGAATTATTGAAAATTTTAAAACAGGGAATTATATTGAAGTCATTTTTCAATTTCAGTTAAATTACTTAAAAAACATACTTCCCGGCAGCAAGAATGTAAGGCAGGTTTTTCTTATTCCTTTTATATTTTTCTTTAATTCTTTTGGACTACTATTCAGTTTAATATTACCAGTAAATAAAAACGCCTATTTTAATAATGTATTTGTGTTAGAAAAATCATCAGATAGGGGTGCGTAAATAAGGGATTTGATAAATCGATTTACAATACCAAAAATTTAATACTTATTACTTTCGGAATTCTAATGATAAAGTTATTTTTGGCAGAGGCAAATTTATCATAAAATCGGGGGATCCGTTTTTTATTGTATTCTGTACTTTTTGTACAGGCATATTTCTAAATGTTTTATTATGAAAAGAATACTGATTACGGGGGCTGCAGGGTTTTTAGGATCACATTTATGTGATCGTTTTGTCAAAGAGGGTTATTTTGTAATGGGAATGGATAATCTAATAACCGGAGATTTAAAAAACATAGAACATTTGTTCAAACTGGAGCATTTTGAATTTTATCATCATGACATTACAAAATTTGTCCACGTACCAGGTGAATTGGATTATATCTTACATTTTGCCTCGCCAGCGAGTCCTATTGACTATTTAAAAATCCCTATTCAAACTCTTAAGGTAGGTTCTTTGGGAACACATAATCTTTTGGGCTTGGCACGAGTAAAAAATGCCAGGATTTTGATCGCATCCACCTCCGAAGTGTACGGAGATCCACTAGTGCATCCACAAACAGAAGAGTATTTTGGGAACGTAAATACAATAGGACCAAGAGGAGTATATGATGAGGCGAAACGCTTCCAAGAATCAATGACTATGGCCTACCATACTTTCCATAAAGTAGAGACCAGAATCGTCCGGATTTTTAATACTTACGGACCAAGAATGAGACTGAATGATGGCCGTGTGATTCCTGCGTTTATAGGGCAGGCAATTCGCGGGGAAGATTTAACTATTTTTGGTGATGGAATGCAAACTCGGTCGTTTTGCTATGTTGACGATCAGGTAGAAGGAATTTTTAGATTATTGCATTCAGATTACGTATATCCTGTTAATATTGGAAACCCAGATGAAATTACGATTAAAGATTTTGCTGAAGAAGTTATAAGATTGACAGGAACTAATCAAAAAATTGTTTATCGTCCTTTGCCAGAAAATGATCCTTTGCAACGTCAGCCAGACATCACTAAAGCTCAAGAGATATTAGGCTGGGATGTAACAATAAATCGTGCCGAAGGAATGAAAATAACTTATGACTATTTTAAATCGTTATCAGCAGACGAACTTGCAAAAGAAGAACATAAAGATTTTTCTAAATACATGAATTAGTCAAATAACATATAATGACCTTAATCCATACGTACGTATAACGTACTAAATAATTGTTTATAAGTGGCTTGCTAAATTCACAAACATATATTTTGAGCCGTTGTATAGTTTTATTACACAGTAAAAAATAGTAGTATCAATAAAAATACAACATATTTACCGGGACAACTTAAAGAAAATACTTTTTTAGTGATAATATCATTATTTCATTAAAATTTAATTCAACAGAAGATAAACGGAATAGTATGTTAGACGGCGAATCTAGATCAGTTAAGAAAGTTGAAAGTTATATTAGAATAGTTCAAATTATTCTCAATGGTAAGTTTTTTGAGATAATAAACCTAAAATCATTTAGAGTATATTCAAAAATAATGAAAGGATCACGAATAGGAAGATATTCAAAATACATCAGACCAATCAGTGTTGCAATGGACTTCGTGATCATTTCGGTTATGGCATATTTATTTCTTGAGTACCTCGTTTCAGACGCGTTTAATTTCTTCATTTACATAGTAGCAGGCTGGATTATCGTTTCTTTTTTTAATCAGTTTTATAACGTATATCGTTTTACCACTGCAATCGAAATAATTTCAAAAATAATTAAACAAGGAGTTTTATTCCTTCTGGTCGTCATAGCTTTTTTTCCTTTTGCAAAAGAGGCCGTTTTTAGTGTCAATTCAATTGCGGTTTTCATCATGTCTAGCATAGTTTTGATTTCTATTTCGAAATTTATTTTATTTTATTGTTTAAAAAAGTACCGAATAATTACTGGGAGTAACCATAGAAAGGCAGTAATTATTGGATATTCTGCAGAAGCAATAGGTCTAAAAGAACTTTTTGAAACAAGGATCGATTATGGATACAAGTTTTCAGGATATTTTTCTGATAAATTTTCTAATCAAGATATTAAGGGGAAGTTGCAGGACCTTAAATCCTACGTTATAGAAAATAATATTGATGAAGTTTACTGTTCTTTGAATGAGGTAAGTAATTTGCAATTGAAAAATTTAATTGATTTTGCTGAAGAAAATAATAAAACGATAAAATTCATCCCAGATTCAAAAGAGATCTTTTCAAAAAATCTAAAAATAGATTATTACGATTTTTTCCCCGTACTCTCTCTAAGGAAAACGATATTAAATGATCCATTAATCAAAGTATTTAAACGGCTTTTTGACATTGTTTTTTCATTAGTTGTTATCATAGGGCTTCTGTCGTGGTTAGTTCCATTACTTTCTATTTTAATAAAACTCGAATCCAAAGGCCCCGTTTTCTTCAAGCAAGGGCGGCCCGGAATAGATGAAAACGAGTTTTTATGTTATAAATTTCGTTCTATGCAAATTAACGAATTGTCAGAGACGGAGGCCTCTAAAAATGATCCGAGAGTCACTAAAATAGGTAAATTTATGAGAAAGACCAGCTTGGATGAGATGCCTCAATTTATCAACGTTTTACTGGGCGATATGTCTATTGTGGGCCCGCGTCCTCATCTCTGGTGTCAAAATAAAGCGTACGTAAATAAGATTAAGAAATATACGGTTCGTTATTGTGTTAAACCAGGAATTACTGGATTGGCTCAAGTTAAAGGTTTTCGAGGCCAAATAGAAACTGAAAAGGATATGACCAATAGAATAAAAATGGATGTTTTTTATATCGAAAATTGGTCCTTGATTCTTGATTTAAAAATAATATATCAAACCGTCGTGAACATTTATAACGGAGATGAAAAAGCCTGTTAAAAATGGAAAGCCCACTTGTGTCCATAATAATTCCAACATTCAATTCCGGCAAATTCATTTTTGAAACGATTCGCTCTGTTCAAAATCAGACCTACGTCAACTGGGAAATTATTCTTGTAGACGATTGTTCTACAGACGAAACGGTTGCTATTATTTCAAGATGTACTCAAGAAGATAAGAGAATTCAAATGCTCGAATTAGCCGTGAATTCTGGAACAGGAGTGGCTAGGAACGCTGCTTTAGCTTCTGCCAAAGGGAAATACATTGCTTTTCTCGATGCCGATGATCTTTGGAAACCTAATAAATTAGAGGTGCAGATTAAGTTTATGCAAGCGAATAATCTGTCATTTACCTTTTCTTTTTATGATTGCATAGATGAAGAGGGAAAACCATTAAACAAAAGATTAGAAGCACCAATAAATCTGAGTTACCGTCAACTGTTTTACTGCAATTATATAGGAAACCTTACGGGAATATATGATGTAAATTACTTTGGTAAAATTCCTATTTCTGCTATTCGCAAACGCCAAGATTGGATGCTGTGGTTAACGGTTCTCAAAAAGATAAAAATTGCTCACCCTGTCCCTGAAAGCTTAGCGTATTACAGAGTAAGAGATAACTCCATATCGACTTCTAAATTGGATTTGATAAATTATAATTTTGCTGTTTATAGAAAGTTTCATGGTTTTAGTTTTCTTAGCGCTGTAGTTTGTATGGAACTATTTTTATTCACTCAGTTGCTAATAAAACCCAATTATATAAAGGCAATTAGACCATAGATTTAAATTGTTTCAACTTTCCTCTTTTGTTCCTTTTTAAACTCGGTTTTCTTATAAAAATAAACTTCAAGTTGGGTTCTAGATATAGAATAATAGCTTGCTCAATTTTTTCAATTTGCAGGAGATTTAATTCAGTTTCACTGACATATTGTACCTCAAAAGTATCTGTTTGTTTTTGTTCTATGACAAATTCTTTTACGTTGCCATCATCCTCGATGGCGCTTTTTGTGATGTAATAAAAGCTTAATCCAGGTGCTTTTTTTCCGCTAGGTAATACAGCAATATCATTAGTTCTTCCAATTAGTTTTTTTAGAATCGGTTTTTGCAAAGTACTTTTTTCATCCAAAATCCCAATATCGCCAATGTCATACCGAATAAAAGGATGTGCTTTATTAAAAAGTGAAGTAATTACAATCCGACCTTCTTGTCCATAGGGCAATACAGCGTCATTTTCGTCTAAAATCTCTACAAATAAGGTTTCCGAGTTCATTTGCCATTCTCCTTCTGGATTCCGAAAAGCTATTAAATCAAGTTCTGATGCACCGTATTCATTGATAATGGGAATGCCTAATTGTTTTTCTAAAAGGACTTTGTCATCTTCAAAAAGCATTTCGGAAGTAACCATACAAACTTTAAGGGAAGGACAAATGTCTTTTAGTACGATGTTTTTTCGCTCCAAATATTTAGCAAAAAGTACAATAGAGCTCGTGTACCCATTTATGTAGTCGAATTTTTTAAGTCTAAAGTGAGTAAGAAATCCTTCCAAAACAGCATCAGACAAGTCAAAAATGGCAAAGCGAAAGCGGTTGCTTAAAAAATCTTTAAATCGCTCTTTTTTATTACCTATGAAATCCATCGGGATTCCATAAAAACGTGCTTGGTAAGAGGTATTAAAATCAATACCGTACCAGCCAAATCTATAAATATTTGAAGCCCATGTCAAAGCATGGCAGTATTTGTCTTTGGCAAAAATAAAAGGATTACCGCTTGAGCCTGAAGTTTTATTTAGGTAGATGTTTTTAAGTGTGTAGCCGAAAGAAAGACGTTCCTGCAGTGGTTTTTGCAAGTTTTTTTTACTCAAAATCGGGAGTTTATCCCAATTATTAAAATCTTTTTCACCGACTAATTCACGATAAAACGGATTGTTTTCAAAATGAAAATTTACGATTGCTCTTTTTTTTTGCTCAATATGAGCCTCCTGATCCTTTGGAGATAATGCTATGATTTTCAGTAAATCGGCTTTAGCTCTTTTTATCGGGTAAGCGTTTAGTTGAAGTGATAAGTCAAAAATAGATAGCATTTTATGTGTTTATTTCCTCAAAAATAATATTAAACAACAACTAAATAAGACGAACCAACAAGTTTTTAAAAATTAATTATTATTTCCGTACAAAAGCAATTATTTTTGCACAACAACTAAAATAACAACACATGAATATTTTACTATTGGGTTCAGGAGGAAGAGAACACGCATTTGCATGGAAAATGATTCAAAGTCCACTTTGTGACACACTTTTTGTAGCACCAGGTAACGCAGGAACCGCTCCGATTGCAACGAACGTCAACATGAGTCCGACTGATTTTGATGCTATAAAAATATTTGTAATAGAGGAAAAAGTAGAAATGGTTGTTGTGGGCCCCGAAGACCCTTTGGTAAAAGGGATATATGATTTTTTTCTAAATGATGATAAATTAAGCCATATACCAGTTATAGGGCCATCAAAAATAGGGGCACAACTAGAAGGAAGTAAAGAGTTCGCAAAGGAATTTCTTGTGAAACACAATATTCCAACGGCAGGCTACGATAGTTTTACCGCTGAGACTGTAGAAAAAGGATGTGATTTCCTAGAAACTTTAAAACCTCCATATGTGTTGAAAGCAGATGGTCTAGCTGCCGGGAAAGGCGTTTTGATTATTCATGATTTGGCGGAAGCCAAAGAGGAGTTAAGAAACATGTTAGTAAACAAAAAATTTGGTGCTGCAAGTTCAAAAGTGGTTATTGAAGAATTCCTTGACGGAATAGAATTAAGTTGTTTTGTTCTTACGGATGGAAAAAATTACAAAATACTACCTACAGCCAAAGATTACAAACGCATAGGTGAAGGCGACACAGGACTCAATACGGGCGGAATGGGAGCCGTTTCCCCAGTTCCTTACGTAGATGCTGTTTTGATGGAAAAAATAGAAACACGCATCGTTAAACCTACAATTGACGGTTTCCAGAAAGATGGTATACCCTACAAAGGCTTTGTATTTATTGGGTTGATTAATGTAAATAACGAACCTATTGTTATTGAATACAATGTCAGAATGGGCGATCCAGAAACCGAAGTGGTAATTCCGAGACTAAAAACAGATTTAGTTGAGTTGTTTTTGGCTGTAGCCAATGAAAAGCTAGACGAAATCACACTTGAAATAGACCAAAGAAGTGCAACTACTGTTATGCTTGTGTCTGGCGGCTATCCTGAAGAGTTCGAAAAAGGAAAAGTTATTTCTGGATTAGAAAACATCAGCGATTCAATTGTTTTTCATGCAGGAACAAAGCTAAATGGCAATGAAGTTGTAACTAATGGAGGAAGAGTATTGGCCGTAACGTCTTATGGTGATGATTTCCAAGAGGCCATAAAAAAATCTTATCAAAACATAGAAAAGCTACATTTTGATAAGATGAATTTTAGAAAAGATATCGGTAACGATTTACTTTAAAAAGTAGCTTGCCTAATCCCAAAATTTGGGGTTAGGTAATTTATTTTTTAAAGAAAGAGTGCGCGGTAGTATCTTGGTTTTCTTCGCCATTGTCTTCAAATATTTTCAATTGTTTGATCCAATATACCATTGCAACAGTACCAATAATCATGAACATCCAATTGATTGTATTAGCTGCAAACCAAGATTGAAGTTCCAAAGAACGTAAAAAATCTAGGGGAGCAAATAAAATATTAACAAATAGGTATTGAATTCCTTCAAAAAATGCTTTCATATCGTATAAAATTATGTTGTTATTTTTTTAATTCTCAGCGCAAAGTATATTCTTTTTCAACTTAAGGGTTTCCTTTTTAAACAAGTATTATATTTACAGCTACAAAAGTATAAAATATCCTTATGATTACAAGTGTTTTTAGAAAATCTACACCATTAAATTTTTCTCTTGTTGTATTTTTAATTTTATTCTTTTTTTTCATTTATCAAATTCAGGATTTGAGTTGGACTGATTCTGCTTATCTGATTTTTGAAAAATTCGGGTTGCTGTCTGTTTTGTTAGCGTCAATTTTTGTTGAAAACTTTGTCTCCAAGAAGAATAGACTGAGTAAAGGCAGTAGTTACACAGTTTTATTCTACTTATTATTTCTGCTTTTTTTTCCTTCTATTTTAGATAATATCAATTTAATTTTTTCTAATTTCTTTATCCTTTTAGCGCTTCGAAGATTAATTTCGCTTCAGTCACTAACGGCATCCAAAGAAAAAATATTCGATGCTTCTTTATGGGTTTTTGTAGCTGCTTTGTTCCATTTTTGGAGCATTATTTTTATCGTATTGGTTTTTATTTCTATAATGTTTCACGTTGCACGAGATTATAGAAATTGGATATTGCCATTTATTGCTTTTTTTGCTGTTGGAATTATTTTCACGGTTTTTTCATTAGCATTCAATGTAGATGGGGTCGAATATATAAACAGAAGTGTAAAAACCAGTTTCGAGATCAGCTATTTCACTAATAATTACCAAAACGCCGCATTGTCAATTTACGCAACCGTAGCTTTATTTTTTGTCATCTCAATGTTTGGAACATTGTCAAGCAGACCTTTAGTGCTGCACTCCGCGTTCAAAAAAATAGTAGCCTCCTTTTTCATTGGAGTATTAATTTTCTTGGTATCTTCAAACAAAAGCAATGATTTGCTGATTTTTACAATAGCGCCTTTGGCAATGATGGCAACGGCCCACATCGAGCTACCGCAATTAAAGCTGAAGCAAGAAATGGTTTTAGTGGTTCTTATTGCTTGTAGTTTATTCTCTTTTTTCTCTCAATTATAATTTATTACCATAAGCGAGGTCTCCTGCATCACCAAGTCCCGGAACAATATAGCTATGTTCGTCTAGTTTCTCATCTATAGAAGCAATCCAAAGATGGCAATTATCGGGCAACTTACTTTCAAGATGTGCAATTCCTTCAGGTGCGGCAATAACCACGGCGATATGGATTTCCTTTGGATGTTCTTTTTCCATGAGTTTATTAAAAACAGCTATTATTGACTGCCCAGTGGCAAGCATAGGATCAACAAGCAGTAAGTATTTCCCATTAAAATTGGCAATGGCTTGGTATTCAACTTCTATAGTAAAGTAATCGTCATTATTGGGATGGTGTCGACGGGCTGAAATAAAACCGTTTTCTGCCTGATCAAAATAATTCAAAAACCCCATATGTAAGGGCAATCCTGCACGTAAAACGGAACAAATAACCAACTGATCCGAAATTGCTGTGGTTTTTTTTACACCCAATGGAGTTTTAATTTCGATATCCTCATAATGCAATTCCTTACTCAACTCATAAGACATTATTTCGCCGATACGTTCTATATTCCTTCGAAAACGCATACTGTCATTATGTATGTTTACATTCCTTATTTGGGCCAAAAAATGGTTTAGGACACTATTTGTTTTTGATAAATCATGAATTTGCATGGTTATTCTTTATTTAATTTTTTGATTACGGCAATCAATTTAGATCTTGTTTTAGCTATCAAAAATAGATTTGTTATTTGTTATTTTTTATAAAAGTATAAAAAGTATCTTTGTAAGTATAAAAATATAAAATTATGTTTTCAAAACTAGCGTATTCAATATTCGAAAGAAGTATTAAAGATTATCATGAATTTGATAATGTGGACCAACCTATAAATAACCCATTCTCGAAAGACAAATTTGAACATTTATTATATGTTAAAAATTGGATCGACACGGTCCAATGGCATTTTGAAGATATTATTCGCGATCCAAATATTGACCCAGTAGCAGCATTGACCCTGAAAAGAAGAATTGATGCTTCAAACCAGGAGCGCACAGATATGGTGGAATATATTGACGGTTATTTTTTGAAAAAATACAGTGACGTAAAAGTGAAAGAAAATGCTAAAATAAATTCTGAAAGTCCTGCATGGGCATTTGACAGATTATCGATTTTAGCTTTGAAAATTTACCATATGAATGAGGAAGCGACTCGTGAAGAAGCTTCTCAGGATCACCGAGATAAATGCCAAACAAAATTAAATATCTTGTTAGAACAAAGAACAGATTTATCGACTGCGATTGATGATTTGTTGACAGATATTGAAAACGGTGATAAATTCATGAAAGTGTACAAGCAAATGAAAATGTACAATGATGACGAACTGAACCCTGTTTTGTACCAAGGAAAAAAATAATTGGCATTTCCTTTGCCAAATAAAATTAAACATATAGCCGTCATGAGACTTTCCGCAATGGGAGATGTCGCCATGACGGTTCCTGTTTTACGAGCATTTGTAGATCAATATCCAGAAATTAAGATAACAGTCATTTCGCGTCCTTTTTTCAAACCTTTTTTTGAAGGAATTCCAAATATTTCTTTTTTTGCTTTTGATGAAAAAGTGCAGCACAAAGGATTTCTTGGATTGTTGCGCTTGTTCCAAGATTTACAACAATTAGATGTCGATGCCTTCGCCGATTTGCACAATGTGCTGCGTTCAAAAATTATCAGAACACTTTTTGCTTTAAGCGGAAAAAGAATAGCTTCGGTTGATAAAGGGCGGGAAGGAAAAAAAGCATTGACTCGTAGTGAAAATAAAATTTTTAAGCAACTGCCAACGATGTTTGAAAGACATGCAAAAGTTTTTGAAGAACTTGGATTTGCATTGAATTTGGTTAATCCTATTTTCCCAAGAAAAGCCGTTTTAGATAAGGAAATAAAGGTGATAATTGGAGATGAAGAGCAACAACTAATAGGAATTGCCCCTTTTGCCCAGTACGATTCTAAAGTCTATCCTCTAGACTTAATGCTGGCAGTAATCCAAGAATTGTCAAAAATTTCGAACAATAAAATTTTACTTTTTGGAGGAGGAGCAAAGGAAATAGAAATATTGGATTCCTTTTCGAATAATAAAAACAATGTTATTAATATGGCAGGTAAAGTCAAGTTGGAGCAAGAACTTGAACTGATTAGTAACCTCGATGTTATGCTTTCTATGGATTCAGGAAATGCACATATCGCTGCAATGCTGGGCGTAAAAGTCATTTCACTTTATGGTGTGACCCATCCTTTTGCAGGTTTTGCCCCTTTCAATCAACCGATCGAAAATGCATTGGTAGCAGACAGGAAGGAATATCCTTTATTGCCAACCTCTGTTTATGGTAACATAAAAGTAGCAGGTTATGAAGATGCCATGCGAACTATTTCTTCAGAATCTATCGTTGAGAAGATCAACAGCTCCTTAAAATAAAAAAACTCCCTTTTTCAAGGAAGTTTCATTTAAAATGCAACTATTTATTAAACGTCATCATAATCCACATAAACGCTTTCTGATGTAGGATGCGCTTGACAAGTAAGAACAAGTCCAGCAGCAATTTCTCCATCGGTCAGAATAGAGTTTTTTGTCATTTCAGCAGTTCCGGAAGTTACACGAGCCAGACAACTACTGCAGATTCCGCCTTGGCAGGAGTAGGGAGCATCGATTCCTTGCTTAAGTGCTGCCTCAAGAATTGTTTGTTTTTGAGACATTTCAAAAGTGGTTTCTTCATCGTCTACCATAATTGTAATTTTCGAATGACCTTCTAGCGATTCTTTTATTACAGTTTCATGTGAGGACGTAGTGAAAAGCTCAAATTTTATAGCTGATTCTTTTACGTTTTTTTCTTTTAATACTTCCGTAACAGTTTCAATCATTGCTTCAGGACCGCACAAATAGAATTTATCAAATGCCAGTTCTTTATGTTTGTTATTCAACACAAAATTTACAGTAGATTTCTCTATTCGACCAAACAAAGCATTTTCCACTTTGGCTTGACTGTAAACGTTGTGAACAAATAAACGGCTTACATATTTTAACTGCAAATCATGTAATTCTTGATGAAAAATCGTTTCCTCGGGCGTTTTATTCCCGTAAACAAGAACAAAAGAACTTTTAGGTTCGCTTATTAACATCGACTTAATGATCGACATAACAGGTGTTATTCCGCTTCCAGATACAAAAGCAGCATAGTTTTTTTGACGGTCTGACTTAGGTTCAAAAGTAAATTTACCTTCCGGTTTCCCTACTTCAAGTGCGTCACCCGCTTTTAGTTTGCCATTGGCAAATTGAGAAAAAGTCCCGTTTTTAACAGCTTTAACAGCAATTCGCAATTCACCGCTTTCTGGTGATGAACATATCGAGTAGGCGCGACGAATTTCTTCTCCGTCCAGCTTCAATCTTAAGTTAAGGTACTGACCTGGAATAAATGCATAGTTGGTTTTTAGTTCTTCGGGAACATTAAAAAGTATAGAAACGGCGGCGGCTGTTTCGCGTTTTACTTCTTTTATTATTAATTTTAAAAAGGATGACATGAGCTATTTTTTTTACAAAGATAGGAAACAGATTAGTTTTCTTTAAATCAAAATATTGAAATTTTACATACATAAGAACCCAATGTATAAGAAACTTATGTATATTTGGTTTTCAAAATGAGATTGTCACTTGTCTCGCAATGATTAAAAAAATGAAAAACTCACAATTGTATAAAGGAAGTTTAAATACCATCATCATGAAGTTGCTGGAGGAAAACGGCAAGATGTATGGCTATGAAATCACGCAAAAGGTAAAGGGTATTACTCAAGGCGAACTCAATATTACCGAGGGTGCTTTGTATCCTGCCTTACACAAACTCGAAGCCGAAGGCATTCTGGACGTAGAAATAGAAAGGGTAGACAACCGCATGCGAAAATACTATAAACTGACTGAAACGGGGGAAAAGGAAACGGTAAACCGACTTGCTGAAATGGAAAATTTTATCCGGAACATGCAGAGTTTAGTGAATCCGAAACTAGCCATTTAATTTTTATGCTATGAAACTAACCACCGAACAAATAGAATACGTTGAAAATTATATTATTTCGAAGGACATTAAATATTATGAGTTACAAATAGAACTGACGGATCATATGGTGACAAGTATGGAAGAGTTCTGGAAAAAAGACCCTGAATTAACTTTTCATCAGGTGAAATACTATGCCGAAGATAAATTTGGCAGAAACGGATTTAAAGCAATTGAAGAGGAGCGTACTCAAATTCTTAGAAAAGAGTTTAAAAGAGCACAATTAAAAATGGTTGCAGAGTATTTTAAATTCCCAAAAATTATTTTAAGTATTCTGTTAGCCTTTTTAGCTTTTAAGGCATCTTTTTATTTTGATGAACCAGTAAATTTTGTTGCAAAGTTATTCGGTTTATTAGTAATACTTAGTATCCCAGCGCTCTACTCTTTTTACACAAATAGAAAAATTAAAGGGAAACGTTTTTTACAATTAAATATGAGTCATAGTACTTTCTCAGGAATTTTCGTAATTATGTACTGGGTAATATATCTATTAGATTCTTTTAAGGAGTCGGTTCAATCGCATCCAATTTTAATATTACCCTTCTGTTGTTTATGGGTATTGGGAATATTATTTTTAATTACAGGAATTCATCTTCAAACGAAGACAATCGAGAACGTAAAAAACCAATACCAACTGATTTAATTTTTGCTATGAAATTAACCAACCAACAAATCACAACGATAGAAGAAACCTTAGTTTTAAACGGAGTTGTCTATGACGATATCAAGCTTGAATTATTAGATCATATTGCTACGGAAATTGAGTCGGAAATCAGTATCGAAGATAAAGCTTTTGAGGTTATTTTAAAAGAGGTGTTCGAAAGATGGAAACCGCAATTGAGACCAACATCTCATAATTTATTATTGGGTTATGGGTTTTTAGCTCCAAAGATTATTTCGGATAAATTTGCCGATGACAAGAAAAAGGAACTAATTGCTGCAGGAATTATTGCCAGTTTATTTACTATTTTAATTTTATTGATTAATAATGAGTTTAAAGAGCCATCAGTTTTATTAGCAATGGTATTTTTTTTGCAAGCATCAGCCGTAGTTGGCGCATTATTGATGACAAGTGGTAAATTATACATTTTAAAATCTAAAATAAAGACCACTCATCTATTCCGGTTTAACAAAAATTTTAATTTGCTTCTGCTTTACGGTTTGCTAATTGGCTTTGGTTGTTTCCCTATTCTGCCTTTTAATAAAAGCATAGAAATAAAAGTATTTTCCTTAATTACAACGTTGATTTATTTGTTCTTAATTTATGGGAGTCTAAAGCTTTTTTACAAACATTTCCAATTTGAAAACAAAATGAAAGTTATATGAAACTAACCACCCAACAAATAGACCAGCTGTTCACTTTTACTCGCCAGCATTATGTGGAATGGTACGATTTGCAATCAGAACTAGTCGATCATCTCGGAAATGCCATTGAAACGCAATGGCAAGAAAATCCTAAACTTAGTTTTGATCAAGCCCTAAATATCGAATTCAAGAAGTTTGGTGTCTTTGGGTTTATGGATGTGGTAGAAAAACGTCAAGCAGTTTTAGGTAAAAAGTATAACGGTTTGGTGCGGCAACATTTAAAAGATTTCTTTGGAGTCCCAAAGATTTTCTTGACTGTATTACTGACGCTGGGATTGTTTAGTGTTTTGAAGGTAAGTATTTATGGTAAATGGATTTTTATTGGCTTTTATATTACTTTATTAGGACTGGCATTTTATAAGTTAATCAAAGACGGTTTCCTCAAAAAAAAGAAAAAACAAACAGCAGAAAAAAAATGGTTGTTTGAACAAATAATTCGTCAATATGGGGGGTTTGCAGGAATCATTATTCTTCCGTTTAATATATTTGTTCAAATCTTTATTCACGCAGATGATTTTTTAGGAAATGACTATTACATACTTGGCTTAAGTTTTTTTCTGGTACTATTTAGCCTAATGCTTTTTATCATATTTAAAGTTATTCCAGCCAAGGCAGAAGAATATTTACTTGCGACTTACCCAGAATATAAATTAGAAAAGCTGTAACATTTTCTTACTTTTAAATACTTATTGTAAAACCAAATCATCAAACCATGTTCAAACGTTTTATTTACCTAGAATGGAAGGCTTTTACTAGATCAGCTTCTTTCGCAACTAATATAGCTCTGAAAATCGTTACGGGGTTTATCGCCATTTATTTTACCTTGGTTTTTTTAGCTTTAGGAATTGGAGCTTTTTATATTCTAAAGAAAATGAATCTAGATCCTCTAATAACAGTAAATAAATTCATGATTTACTATGTATTGACGGATTTAGTTATAAGGTTCATGTTGCAAAAAATCCCCTTGATGAACATTCGTCCCTTGTTGATTTTCCCCATAGAAAAATCCACGATTGTACATTTCTCTTTGGGAAAAACTATTTTGTCATTTTTTAATTTAGTGCATGGATTTTTTCTAATTCCATTTAGTGTTGTTTTAATCGTCGAAGGTTATGATCCAGTATCAGTAATACTTTGGTTTATTGCGCTGTTTTCATTGCTGTACATTAATAATTTTGTCAATATAATATTGAGTAATAAAGACAATTTATTCGCTATTTTCCTTGGAATTGTTGCTGTTTTAGCCGGTTTACAGTATTATGAATTGTTTAATATCACGGATTATACCGCACCATTATTTGATGCTGTTTTCAACACCTATTGGGCCTTTATCATTCCGGTCTTGGTTTTAGTCGCGTTATATTATGTTACGTTCCAGTATTTCAAGAATGATTTATACCTCGATGCTGGATTGACTAGCAAACTTGATATCGCCAAAACAGAAGAGTTGACTTGGTTGAACCAATTTGGAACCGTAGGAACGTTCTTGAAAAATGACATAAAATTAATCAAAAGGAACAAACGATCTAAGACTACTGTGGGCTTAAGCGTTATGTTTCTTTTTTATGGACTTCTTTTTTTTACAAACGGAATCGAAGCGTATAACAATCCTATAATGCACATTTTTGCTGGAATTTTTGTTTCTGGCGGGTTTCTGATCACCTTCGGGCAATTTGTACCGAGTTGGGATAGCTCTTATTACCAGTTAATGATGACCCAAAACGTTCCTTATAAAGGTTATTTGAGTTCTAAATGGTGGCTGATGGTAATTGCTACTATAGTTACCACAACAATCGCATCTTTCTATCTTTACTTTGGATTTCAGGTGTATTTAACCATTGTTGTAGGTGCAATTTATAATATAGGTGTCAATTCACATCTGGTTTTGTTGGGTGGTGCCTACACGAAAACACCAATTGACTTGAGTTCTGGTAAAGGTGCTTTTGGCGACAAAAAAGCATTTAATATTAAAACCATGCTGATTTCGATACCGCAGCTGGCGTTACCTGTTTTATTGTATTGGATAGGCTCAACTTTAGCAAATGCCAATTTGGGTTTACTGTTAGTGGCATCGGTAGGAGTATTAGGTTTTGCTTTAAAAGACAAAGCTTTCTCCTTGATCGAAAAGATCTATAAGTCCGAGAAATACGCAACAATTGCCGCTTATAAACAAAAAGGATAAGCTTCTGTTTTCAGCAAGCGACAAACTAAATCAACAATTAATCGAATAAATTTTTTCAAAAATGATACAAGTAAACAACCTTTCGAAAACATATAACGGTACAACCGTATTAAAAATAGATAATCTAGAAATAAAAAAAGGAGAAAGCTTAGGTTTAGTTGGGAATAATGGAGCAGGAAAAACTACGTTTTTTAGTCTGTTATTAGACCTTATTCAACCTTCAACAGGACACATTATTAACAATGACGTTCAGGTAAACACTAGTGAAGCTTGGAAGCCATTTACAGCTTCTTTTTTAGACGAAAGCTTTTTGATAGGCTATCTCACTCCTGAGGAATATTTTTATTTTATAGGGGATTTGCGCGGTCAGAATAAAGCCGACGTTGATGCTTTATTGTCTAAACATGAAGAGTTTTTTAATGGGGAAATCTTGAATAACAAAAAGTATCTACGTGATTTGTCCAAGGGAAACCAAAAGAAAGTGGGTATCATCGCCACATTAATAGGCAATCCAGAGGTGGTGATTCTAGACGAGCCTTTTGCTAATTTAGATCCCACAACCGTAAACCGATTAAAAAAAGTAATAAAGGAACTTTCAGAAAATCCCGATATAACGATACTGGTTTCCAGCCATGACTTGCAACATACGGTAGATGTTTGTAGCAGAATTGTTGCCTTAAACAAAGGAGAGCTAGTAAAGGATATCCAAACCTCTGAAGAGACACTGAAGGAGTTGGAAACGTTTTTCGCTGTTTAAAGTTTTATATTTCAAAAAGAAACGTATTTTTACCGGTCATTATACTAAAACACATTTTTAAAAGTTTAATGATAAAAACGTTTACCATTGAAAATCAACTCATTTAAATATTCAATTGCAGTAGGATTGTTGTTTTTTTTGGTAGCCTGTTCTACTAAGAAAAGCAGTTTCTTATCAAGGAATTCTCATGCTTTAAGTACCAAATATAATATTTTATATAATGGAGGTATAGGATTAGACAAAGGTGTTGAGAGTATTAAGTCCAGCGAAAACGACAATTTTTGGAAACGTTTGCCTATCGAAAGAATGCAAATAAGTGACGATTTGATCGCAGAAGAAAAGGCTAAAAACAAGGATTTTGAAGTGGCCGAAACTAAGGCTACAAAGGCCATACAAAAACATTCCATGAATATCGATGGCAGGGAAAGAAACTTCCAGATTGATGAAGCCTATTTGCTGCTCGGGAAAGCCCGTTATTTTGACCAAAGATTTATTCCATCATTAGACGCATTCAATTACATATTGTACAAATATCCCAATAGCAGCAAAATTTATGAAGCTAAAATTTGGCGAGAAAAAGCCAATATGCGCTTGGGAAACGATGCTGTGGTAGTTATTAATATGACTAAATTATTGAAGGATCAAAAACTTAAAGAGCAGGTTCTTGCTGACGCAAATGCACTTTTATCAGAAGCTTTTTTAAATCTTGAAGAAAAAGATAGTGCAGTTGCGAAATTAAAATTGGCCGTAAAGTTCACTAAAAAAAACGATCAAAGAGCCAGGTATCGGTTTATATTAGGTCAACTCTACGAAGAATTAGGCAAGAAAGACAGTGCGTTGTATAGTTACGAATCGGTGATAAAGATGAATAGAAAATCCGAAAGGAAATATGTTATTCAATCCCAAGCTAGAAAAGCACAATTATTTGATTATCAAAAAGGAGATACGACCGCTTTCTTGAAAAACTATAGCAAACTAATCGCCGACCGCGAAAACAGACCATTTCTCGACTTGTTGTTCCACCAGAAAGCTATTTTTTATGATAAAAAAGACAATCAGAAACAAGCTTCTAAATTTTATAACGCCTCACTAAAAAAAGCAACTACGGACCAATATTTGGTTGCTTCGAATTACAGGAATTTGGGGAATATGTATTTCAAGGAAGCAAAATACCCAATTGCTGCGAAATACTATGACAGTACTTTAGTAAAGCTTGACCTGAAAACTAGAGAATTCATTCAAATTCAGAAAATCAGGAAAGATTTGGATGAGGTTATTCTATACGAAGCATTAGCGTCAAGAAATGACAGTATCATAAATGTCGTTTCTCTGCCACAATCAGGGAGAATTACGTACTATGAAAACTATATAGAAAAACTAAAGAAGGAAGACGAAGAGAAAAGAATAGTAGAAGAGAAATTAAAAGCGAAACTTGATAATATTGAGAGAAATAGTAAAACGGCAGCTATAGACCCAGCTATTTCTAAGCAAAACCAAGGTATGCCGGCACTTAAATCACCACTATTGCCTCCCTCGATGTCAAACATAAGTCAAAGCGCAAGTGTTTTTTACTTTTATAATCCTACAACTGTAGCGTATGGTAAAATAGAATTCAAAAAAACATGGGGGCAAAGGAGTTTAAAAGGCAATTGGCGCCAGTCGTCAAGTAGCTCATCTGCAATTGCAAACGGGGTTTCAAAGGATACCATTAATTCTACTAATGCATCTCAGGATGAAACTTTGACGGAGTTAGACGCCATAGTAGAAGAGTACACCACGGATTTCTATTTAAACCAACTTCCAACGAGCCAAACAGCAATAGACAGCATTGCTAAGGAACGTAATTCCGCCTATTATCAACTTGGGGTGATTTATAAAGAAAAATTCAAAAAATACGAATTGGCTACGAACAAACTGGAACAATTATTAAAGAATAATCCAGAAGAGAAGTTAATTCTTCCGGCGATGTATAATTTATATAAAATTTATCAAATTACCAATAACGCCAAGGCAGAGGTAATGAAAAACCAGATTAATAGTAAATTCCCAGATTCACGTTATGCACAATTGATAAATAATGCAAGTATTGATGAAGCTTCATTGATTGGTACCCCTGACGGGATTTACAACAAATGGTACAAATTGTTCACAGAAGAAGAGTACATTGCCGTTTTAGAAAAGTTAGACGGCCTTATTAATCAATTTTCTGGTGACGAAATTGTTTCAAAATTTGAATTGTTAAAAGCGAATACCATTGGAAAACTTAAGGGGTTATCGGCCTATAAAGCGGCATTGCAATATGTAGCGGATAATTATTCGAATACTGAAGAAGGTAAAAATGCGCAGGAAATTCTAGCGAATCAAATTCCTTTCTTAGAACAAATTACTTTTAGTGATAAAGATACTGGAAAATGGAAAATTATTTATAAAGTAGCAACAAAAGAGGATAAAAGTACAGTAGCAATTGAAGATAAAATTAAGGAATTCATTTCAGAAATTGATTTTCAAAATTTAAGTTACTCGTTCGATCTTTATACGGGTGAAGAAAATTTCATCATAATCGACGGTTTAAACAGCGAAGCAAATGCTCGACATATAGTTTCTCTGTTGAAAGAAAGGAAGAAGTATCAAATGAGCGAAACTGCGATTGTGATCACCGATGAAAATTATAAAGTAATCCAAATCAACAAAAATCTAAATGCTTATTTAGCATTAAAAACCGAATAAACATGTTTAATAAAAAAGCGAAGCCCTACACTGAACTTTTAGGGAAAACCAATAGAATAGTTGAAGGAACCGTTATCAAGGGAGATATAATCTCTGAAGCTGACTTTAGGCTTGACGGGGAATTAATAGGCAGTTTTCAATCTACGGGAAAATTAGTCATAGGTCCCAGCGGAATTATTATGGGAGATATCATTTGCAATAATGCAGATATAGAAGGTAAAGTTAATGGGAATATTCAAGTTACTGAAATCCTTAACGTGAAATCAAAGGCAAGCATTCACGGTGAGGTGACGGTAGGAAAATTATCCGTAGAGCCAGGTGCTGATTTTAGCGCTTCTTGCATAATGAAAACCAACATAAAAAACCTGATTCTTTCCGATGGACAAGAAACCAAACAAACAAAAACAAGCTAGTAAATGGTTTGCCCTTATTAATATACCAATCCAAATGGGTGTTATTATCTTCTTGTTTTCCTATGCGGGAAACTGGCTTGATGAAAACCATCCAAATCCCAAGGTATATTACAATAAAATCCTTGTAATGATAGGAGTTGGCTTGGCTCTATATAATGTCATACGGCAAGTGAACGAAATCAACAAATCACAATAATTTGTTCTAGAAAAGAATTAAAGCAATCAACTCTTAACATTTTTAGTCCCCGATAGCTTAAATTTAAAAAGAACTTTAAGTCCTAGTCCTTCGTGGCCAAAACCTACCCAATGAATTTAAAAAATTACAAACCAATCTTAAATTTGGTGCTACTGGCAGGAATTGCTTATTTGATTCATAAATTGATTTTTCACTTGTTGAAATTTAATGACACAAGTTTCCTTTATTCAATGGAAACCCTGTATTTGTTGTTTTTAGGAATGTCTATTCTCATCTTTATAGTTGTACTAAAAGTGAAGCAACGAAGTTTCGACAATACAGGAATGTCTTTTCTTTTAGCGACAACTGCTAAAATGGGTTTTTGTTATTTAATTTTAAAGCCTATATTGCAACTCAATACGCATGATAATTCAATAGAGAAAACTAATTTTTTTATGATATTCGCTCTGTTTTTGACAATTGAAACTGTTTTAACAATAAGAATATTGAACAGAAAGCAATAAATCTCAAATGACAATGAAGAATTGGAAAAAATAAGGTTTTTTATTCTTTTGAATATTAATAAAAAATGTACATTTGCACCAAATTTCAGAAACGTAAAAAATTAAGATATTTAATAGTTATGGTGATTTCAAATAGGCCAATTAGATTTATAATAGCAACTTTTGTAGCGTGTCTTCCTTTAATGAGTTTTGCAAATCCAGAAGTGGATTCTGTAAAAGTTAATACTGAAATGGCTCAAGAGGTTACGGAACAAACACATGAAGGAGCTCATGCTGAACCTACAGATGTAAAATCTGAAATTAAAGCATTTATAGGTCATCACGTATTAGATTCTCATAGTTTTACTTTTTTCGCAGATGACGTGGAAGGAGAGCATTACGGTTTTTCTTTACCGGTAATCCTCTGGGATAACGGGATTCAGTTTTTCTCATCTGCTAGATTTGAGCATGGAGAAGCAGTTGCAGAATCAAATGGTAATTTCTATAAAATCAATCATCACGACGGTAAAATTTATAAATTGGATTCTGCGGATGGTAAAATAACAGAAGACGAAGAAACTGGTTTTCCTGCCAATGTTCGTCCAATTGATTTTTCTATTACAAAAACAGTGTTTTCTGTAATGATAGCTTCATTGTTGATGTTTTTGTTATTTACCGGATTGGCAAAATCATATGGTAAAAATGGAGGAATAGCATCAGGTGCTGGTAGAATGTTTGAGCCTTTAGTGTTGTTCATTCGTGATGAAATCGCTATCCCTAATATTGGTGAAAAACATTATAAGAAATACATGAGTTATTTATTGACTGTATTTTTCTTTGTATTGTTCTTAAATATATTTGGTTTGATGCCATTTGGGATAAACGTAACTGGAAATTTGACAATCACCTTCGCGTTAGCAATAATGACGTTTTTAATTACGAATCTTACGGCCAACAAAAATTACTGGAGTCATATTTTCTGGATGCCAGGTGTGCCAAAAGTAATGCGTATCGTACTAGCTCCGATAGAGCTTTTAGGAGCTGTTATTAAGCCATTTTCATTAATGATACGTTTGTATGCAAATATCTTTGCAGGACATATTGTTTTGATGAGTATCATTGGTTTAATGTTTATTTTCAAAAGCTGGATTGGAAGTACTCTATCTTTTGGATTATCGTTTGCGCTTTCTATACTTGAAATACTGGTAGCTTTTTTACAAGCGTATATTTTCACATTGTTATCTGCATTGTACTTCGGTTCAGCTGTAGAAGAACATCATCATGAAGAAGTTCATTAGCTAAATGCCATAAGGTCGAAAGTCTGAAAGTCAAACGCAAGAGGACTTAAAAAAAGAGTGTTTAATTTTTAATTGTATATATTATGGAAGGTTTAAATTACGTAGGAGCAGGTTTAATTGTTATCGGAGCAGGTTTAGGTATTGGTAGAATTGGTGGTTCAGCAATGGACGCTATTGCTCGTCAACCAGAAGCTTCAGGAAAAATCCAGACAGCTATGCTAATTGCTGCTGCATTAATTGAAGGTATTGGTTTTGCAGCGTTGTTCGCAGCTTAATTAAAACTTAAAAACAATAGTTGCAACGGTTGGTTGTAACTGTTGTTTTATTATTAAAACATTACAAATTGCCTCTGAGCAATAAAAAGATAATTGAAAATTTATAATTATATATAATGGATAAGTTAATAAATCAGTTTGAGTTCGGTTTGTTCATTTGGCAAATAGTAATATTTGTTGGATTAATATTATTATTGAAAAAATTTGCTTGGAAACCAATTCTTGATGCAGTTAATGATAGAGAAGAGGGAATTAAAAATGCATTGCTTTCTGCTGAAAATGCTAGAAAAGAAATGCAAAACCTTCAAGCGGACAATCAACGTATATTGCAAGAAGCTAGAATGGAACGTGATAACATGCTAAAAGATGCACGTGAAATTAAAGATAAAATGATTGCAGATTCAAAAACTGAAGCGCAGGCACAAGGTCTTCAAATGATCGAGCAAGCAAAAGCAGCGATTGAAAGCGAAAAAAATGCAGCTATGGCCGAGTTGAAACTACAAGTTTCTACTTTGTCTTTAAGTATTGCAGAAAAATTATTGAAAGACGAATTATCTAATAAAGAAGCTCAGACTAAATTAGTTGAGAAAATGTTAGGTGACGTAAAGCTAAACTAATATTATGGCAGGTACAAGAGCAGCAATTCGTTATGCAAAAGCAATTCTAGAGATCGCAGAATCTAAAGGAGTAGCTGTAGCAGTTAGTGAGGACATGAATTCTATAGCTTCTACGATAAATGGAAATCTAGAATTAAGCACTTTTATTCAAAACCCAACATTAAAAGTTGAAGTTAAAGAAAAAGCCTTATTAGAAGTTTTTGCAAATACCAATAGTGTAACCAAAATGTTATTCCATTTGTTATTTGAAAACAAAAGGTTTGAAATTCTAGAAGCGATTGCATTAGAGTACAATAACTTATTTGATATTATGAATGGTGTTGAAGTAGCGAAAGTTACTACAGCTATTCCAATGGATGCGACATTAGAAGCTAAGGTTTTAGCTAAAATTGCAACATTATCAGATAAAAAAATCACAATAGAAAATAGTGTAGATGCTTCAATTATTGGAGGATTTATATTGAGAATAGGTGACAAGCAATACAATGCTTCAATTGCCAATAGATTACAAGTATTAAAAAGAGAATTAAGTAACTAGTTTTATTGCACATTTAAGTGTTTAAATTATAAATTAAGATGGCGGAAATCAAACCTGCTGAAATTTCAGCAATATTAAGAAAGCAAGTAGAAGGTTTTGAATCTGGCGCTACGCTAGAGGAAGTAGGAACCGTACTTCAAGTTGGAGATGGTATTGCTCGTGTTTACGGGCTTTCTAACGTTCAATATGGTGAGTTAGTAGAATTTGACAATGGGTTAGAAGCTATTGTTTTGAATCTTGAAGAAGACAATGTTGGTGTGGTACTTTTAGGACCATCAACAGGAATCAAAGAGGGATCTACTGCAAAAAGAACACAACGTATCGCTTCTCTTAAAGTTGGAGAACAAATGGTAGGACGTGTAGTTAACACACTTGGCTTTCCAATTGATGGAAAAGGACCAATTGGTGGGGAACTATATGAAATGCCTTTAGAAAGAAAAGCTCCTGGAGTTATCTTCCGTCAACCAGTTACTGAACCATTACAGACAGGAATAAAAGCAGTAGATGCTATGATTCCAGTTGGTCGTGGACAACGTGAGTTGGTTATTGGTGACCGTCAAACAGGTAAATCAACTGTTTGTATTGACACTATCTTAAATCAAAAAGAATTTTACGATGCAGGAAAACCTGTATTTTGTATATATGTTGCAATTGGACAAAAAGCGTCAACTGTAGCAGGAATCGCAAAAATGTTAGAAGAAAAAGGCGCAATGGCATATACCATTATCGTTGCAGCTAATGCTTCTGATCCAGCTCCGATGCAAGTGTATGCTCCTTTCGCAGGTGCTGCAATTGGGGAATATTTTAGAGATTCAGGTCGTCCAGCTTTAATTGTTTATGATGATTTATCTAAGCAAGCTGTTGCTTACCGTGAGGTTTCTCTTTTATTGAGAAGACCACCGGGACGTGAAGCATATCCTGGAGATGTATTTTACTTACACAGCCGTTTATTAGAGCGTGCTTGTAAAGTAATTGCTGATGATGGAATTGCTAAAAATATGAATGATTTACCAGACTCGTTGAAACCTATCGTTAAAGGTGGAGGTTCGTTAACCGCTTTACCTATTATCGAAACACAAGCGGGTGACGTTTCTGCATATATCCCAACAAATGTAATTTCGATTACAGATGGTCAAATTTTCCTTGATGGAGATTTGTTTAACTCAGGAGTTCGCCCGGCGATTAACGTAGGTATCTCGGTATCGCGTGTTGGAGGAAATGCACAAATTAAATCAATGAAAAAAGTAGCAGGTACTCTAAAACTAGATCAAGCACAATTCCGTGAATTGGAAGCGTTTGCTAAATTTGGTTCTGATTTAGATGCAGTTACTTTAAACGTAATTGAAAAAGGAAGAAGAAATGTTGAAATCTTGAAACAAGGTTTGAACGATCCTTTTACAGTTGAAGACCAAGTTGCAATTATCTATGCTGGTTCAAAAAATCTATTGAGAAATGTTCCTGTGAATAAAGTAAAAGAATTTGAGAAAGATTTCTTAGAATTCCTTAATAACAAACACAGAGCAACTTTAGATGCTTTGAAAGCAGGTAAGTTAACAGATGAAATTACTGATGTAATCCAAACTGTTGCAAAAGAAATTTCAGCAAAATATAACTAATATAGTGAATAGTGAAAAGTGAGTAGTTTGACTATTCACTTTTCATGAATCACTCTTTACTATAAATAAAATGGCAAATTTAAAGGAAATCCGTAATAGAATTACTTCCGTTTCATCTACGATGCAAATTACATCAGCGATGAAAATGGTTTCTGCAGCAAAGCTAAAGAAAGCACAAGATGCGATTACAGCAATGCGTCCTTATGCCGAAAAATTGACGGAATTACTACAAAATCTTTCTGCTACACTTGAAGGTGATGCAGGTGGTGAGTTTACAACACAGCGTGAAATAAAAAAAGTTTTAGTGGTTTCCATTACTTCTAATAGAGGTTTATGTGGTGCTTTTAATTCAAATGTAATAAAGGAGTCTAAAAAGCGTTCAGAATTTTACACTGGAGTACAAGTTGATATTTTTGCTATCGGTAAAAAAGGAAACGATGTATTGACAAAAACAAATTCAATCGTTGACAATCAAAGTGATGTTTATGATGATTTGACTTTTGACAATGTTGCTGTAATTGCAGAAACATTAACTCAAAAATTTATTACAGGAGAATACGATAAGATAGAGCTAATTTATAATCAGTTTAAGAATGCTGCGACTCAAATTGTTCAAGTAGAGCAGTTTTTGCCTTTAGCACCTATAAAATCTGATGTACCGGTTTCAACAGGTGATTATATCTTCGAACCTTCAAAAGAGGAAATTGTGTTGACTCTGATTCCAAAATCATTAAAAACACAACTTTACAAAGCGATTCGTGACTCATTTGCTTCTGAACATGGTGCGCGTATGACTGCCATGCACAAAGCGACAGATAATGCTACCGACTTGAGAAATCAATTGAAATTGACATACAATAAAGCACGTCAGGCATCTATTACTAATGAGATCCTTGAGATCGTAGGTGGAGCTGAGGCTTTAAATGGATAAATAAAATTTATTTAAGGAATATATTTAAGAGCCACGGTAGACGTGGCTCTTTTTTTGATTAATTTTGACTTTTAATTTAACTAGATACTGCAATGCAAGTGGATATTAAGGAACTGACTACGATAGAAGAAATGCTAGAGAATATTGAAGTAATGCGTTTTTCATATCCCACATTTACTGTCGAAAAATACGAAGGCTTCCTCAAAGAAATGGTGCCCCATAATTACAAACAGGTCGGGATTTTTGAAAATGGCGAATGCATTGCTGTAACCGGATTCTGGACGGGAGTTAAACTTTGGTGCGGAAAATATATAGAAATCGACAATTTTATTGTTCATCCAGATCATCGTTGTAAAGGATTGGGTAAGATGCTGACGGATTATGTTGATGTCAAAGCCAGAGAGGAAGGCTGCACCATGACAGTACTTGATGCTTATACAGGAAACTATACGGCACACCGTTTTTATTACAATCAAGGCTTTGTTCCTAAAGGCTTTCATTTTTTAAAAATATTGAACGAAGAGGGACTATCTTAAATCACTTTCAAATGAAGTTTTTCAAAAAAACAGTTTTAATAACGCTAAGTGTTTTATGTTTCCCTTTTTGTGGCTCTAATCATCAAAGGGAAATAGACTTTACACAAGAAATAGTGCAGGTTTATTATGATTTTGTGGCTGATGATAATCAGCCTGAAGTTATTAGGCTTAATCTTCACATGGAGTTTAAAGAGCCGCTTTCCGAAGAGCTGCGTTTACAAAAAGTATATTTCAGAAATCAAGAGGCTGTAATTCAAAAGGAATCCAACAAGAAATACGTTGCTCATTTTTCTCAGGCGAAAGTAATACAAGATTTAATTTTAGATAGTGATAGCAAAAATGAATATGGGAACAAAGCCCCGATAATTGTCAAACCAAAATTTAAATTAAAAAAAGACGAAGCCATATTGGAATACAAGAAAAACAACAAAACTATTTTTTTTAAGCTCACGGGGATTACTGAGAAGTAATGAATTGCTCTCCATAAAGGAATAAACCAAAGAATTAGTTATTTTTGATTTTTTAAACAGTAATTAGAGACAATATTTTGGGATTATATAAGAAGCTTTTTAAACAAACGGTCATTTACGGACTCGCCACGGTATTGCCGAGGATGTTCAGCTTTTTGCTAGTGCCGTTATATACTGATTTGCTACCCAAAGAAGAATACGGAAAGCTGTCAGTTATTTTTGCTTTTATGATATTCTTCAATGTTATTCTAGCGTATGGTATGGAAACGGCCTTTTTTAGGTTTTATAGCAAGGAATCTAATAAAGAGTCGGTGGTCGAAACTTCTATGGTTTCTATTTTTTGGACCACAATTTCATTTTTATTCATCGCTCTTTTATCCCGAAACTATTTATCGATGTGGTCAGGAGTAGATGCCCAATACATTGGTTATACGATTTGGATTCTAGCACTGGACGCCTTGGTAATTATCCCTTTTTCAAAATTAAGGGCCTACCAGAAACCCATGGTGTACGCGGTCATTAAAATTGGGAACGTACTTATTAATTTAATTCTTAGCGTTCTTTTTTTACTTTATTTCCCACAACTGATTGAAGCAAGTCCAAATGGTTTATTGAGCTCTCTGTATGTCGAAGATTTCCAAATCGGATATATATTCCTTGCCAATATCGTTGCCAGCTTGTTGACTTTTGTCGCATTATCGCCGGATTATGTGTACTTAAAATGGAAATTTGACTTTGATTTATGGAAACGAATGATGGGTTATGGATTGCCAATACTGGTAGCCGGAATTGCATTCGCTATTAACGAACAGTTTGATAAAATTCTGTTGGTTAAATTACTACCTGCAAGTATCGCCGAGTCTGAAGTGGGGGTTTATTCCGCCTGTTACAAACTAGGTTTGTTCATGGTTTTGTATAGAACCGCATATACCTTGGGGATTGAGCCGTTCTTTTTTAGCCATTCTACTGACAAAAATGCTCCGCAAACCTACGCAACGGTAACTAAGTATTTCGTGATTTTCGGATCTTTCATTTTATTGTCGGTGATTGTTTTTGCTGATTTGTTCAAACTCCTGATGATTCGCGATAGCTCCTACTGGGTAGCTATGAAAGTAGTGCCTCTGATCATTCTGGCCAACTTTTTCCTGGGGATTTACACAAATCTTTCGGTCTGGTATAAACTGATCGATAAAACATATTATGGAGCTTATATTTCTATTGTGGGAGCGATAATAACTTTGGCGCTTAATTTTTTACTGATTCCCACAATGAGTTATTATGGCTCGGCCATTGCGACTATTGCGGCTTACGGTAGCATGATGTTTATTTCGTATTATCTCGGCAATAAATACTACCCCATTCCTTATGACTTGAAGAAAATTGGAGGGTATCTCGCCTTGTCGATATTCTTCTCGGCCGTATCATTTTATGGGTTCAGGGAAAACTATTTTGTTGGAATTTCATTGCTTATAGCATTCCTGTATTTCATTTATTATCACGAAAAAGAAACATTAATAAAAATCATAAAAGGATCAAAAACCTAAAGATAATTAGTAGCCATTCGCGCTGTATGCTGCAAGCATTTTTATAAAATTGTTTTTTCCACGGCCACAAAGGAGCTCCTTTCGGTCGCTCTTTCTGGCCAGGAAAAAATTAATTTTATTTCAAATGGCTTTTCGCTCCCATCACGGCTAAAAAACTCAAAATTAAAATTTAAAAAAATGACAATAAACATCATCAATAAATCACAGCATGCCTTACCAAACTACGAAACAGTAGCTTCTGCAGGAATGGATTTGAGGGCTAATCTAATCGAACCAGTAACATTGGAACCTTTGGGAAGAACGGTCGTTAAAACAGGTCTTTTTATCGAATTGCCAATAGGCTATGAAGCACAGGTACGACCAAGAAGCGGACTGGCTTTCAAAAACGGGATTACCGTCTTGAACAGTCCCGGAACTGTCGATGCCGATTATCGAGGGGAAATTGGGGTAATTTTAGTAAATTTATCCGATAAAGCTTTCGTAATCCAAAACGGAGAACGCATCGCCCAACTCATTATCGCAAAACACGAGCGTGCAGATTGGATTGAAGTAAAAGAATTATCCGAAACTTCAAGAGGAGAAGGCGGGTTCGGAAGTACAGGAGTGAAGTAGTTCTCAGTGTTCAGTATTCAGTAAGCAGTGTTCAGTTTTCAGTCAGAGCGGAATCGAGTTACTATTTGAAATATAGAGAGCTTAGCGATCTTTGCGTAAAACCTTGCGATCTTTGTGGTTAAAAAAATAAAACAATAATAAACTCAGCGATATTTGCGAAAATTCTTTGTGAAGTTTGCGTTTAAATAAAAGACAAAAAATGAAAATTATAGTTCCAATGGCCGGTCGTGGTTCACGTCTTCGCCCACATTCGTTAACAGTTCCCAAGCCATTAATTCCTGTTGCGGGAAAACCTATAGTCCACCGATTAGTAGAAGATATTGCTAAAATATTAAAAGAACCTATCGAAGAGATCGCCTTTATTCTGGGTGACGAAGCTTTTTTTGGAGATGACGTGGTAAAAAGTTTAGAGGAACTAGCTGAAGGTTTAGGGGCAAAAGCTTCTATTTACCGTCAGGATTTACCTTTAGGAACTGGGCATGCAATTATGTGTGCCAAAGATTCTTTGTCGGGACCTGCAGTAATTGCTTATGCAGACACGCTTATCAGAGCTGATTTTGATTTAGATCCCGCTGCAGATGCTGTAATATGGGTAAAACAAGTGGAAAAGCCGGAAGCTTTTGGAGTGGTTAAGATGAATGAAAATAATGAAATTACAGAATTGGTAGAAAAACCGGCCGAATTTGTGAGTGATCTAGCTGTTATCGGGATATATTACTTCAAAGAAGTGGGCGATTTGAGAAAAGAATTGCAAACTGTTTTGGACAACAACATTCAAAACGGAGGCGAATACCAGATTAATGACGGAATCAAAGCGATGATGGCTAATGGTAAAGTTTTTAAAACAGGAAGTGTCGATGAATGGATGGATTGCGGAAACAAAAATGTAACTGTCGAGACGAACTCAAGGATGCTTGGGTTTCTTCACAAAGACGGTGTTGATTTAGTTCACAGAACTGTAAGATTAGAAAACTCAACGATTATTCCACCTTGCTTCATTGGAGAAGATGTTTCTTTGACAAACACAACTGTTGGGCCTAACGTGTCTCTGGGAAAAGGATGTCATGTATTAGGGGGTAGCATTAAAAACAGTTTGATTCAATCGCATGCACACATATCCAATGCTAATCTGGACAATGCGATGATAGGAAATCATGTTGTTTTTAAAGGTGACTTTACGAGTGTGAGCATAGGAGATTATTCAGTATTAGAGTAAGTTGGTCGACACAAAAAGTTAAAAATTTATTCAACTGTAACAAGTTTTAATTTGTTGCGTTTCTATGATAAAGGCCTCAATGAAAAAATCGAGTTTATTGATTCTATTTTTTGTTTTGCTAAGCAATTCAGCATTGCTATTGGCACAAACGGAACCGGAAGATATTAAGCTAGAGGTAAATAAATTTCAAGATTACTTTTTTGAGGCACTTAAGCAAAAAGGCATTGAGAACTACGACAAAGCGATTGTTTCCTTAGAACAATGTTTGAAAATTGAACCTGAAAATGGAACAATTCATTTCGAATTAGGGAAAAACTACCTGGCATTAAAAGACTATAAAAATGCCTACACCTCATTTGAACATGCAACACAGATTGATCCTACTAACAAATGGTTTTGGGTTGGTATGTATGATGTGAATTATGCAACTAAGGATTTCAATAATGCGATATATGTTATCAATAAATTAATAGGCTTTGATGCGAAATTTAAAGAAGACTTGACCTCTCTATACATGAGTACAAATCAATATGATAAAGCCTTGGTTGTAATCAATGAGCTGGACGAAACTTCTGGAAAATCCGACAGGAGGGAAGCCTATAAAGCGCAGATATTCTCTCAAGGAAAATACCAGAATGCAGAAATAGCAAATTTATTGGCACAAATTCAGGCTAAGCCTGGAGAGGAGTCCAACTATCTTTCGCTAATTTTTTTGTACTCTAAGAACAACGAAACAGACAAAGTGCTCGAAACAGCAAAGAAACTGGAATTAGCAATCCCGACGTCCGAATGGGCTCAGGTTAGTTTGTTTAAAACCCATTTGGATAACAATGACGGCGAAAAGGCCGTTAAAGCAATGAATATTGCTTTGGCCAGTGCCAAAATAGACTCCAAAATAAAGCACCGGATTCTGAATGAGTTTCTGATCTTTGTAAATACAAATCCACAGTTTGAGCCTGATTTGGAAAAAGCCATCGCTTATTTTGATAATGACCCAGATATAAATGTGGCAAAAGAAATAGGAAAGTTTTATCAGACCAAGAAACAATGGGTTTCAGCGGTAAGTTATTACGAGTTGGCAAATAAAAAAGGCTCAGAGGTAGATATCGAAACTAATTTACTTTTGCTTCAAGCATACACCGAAACCAAGCAGTTTGAAAAACTAACCAAAAACGCTGTAGAAATGATTGATATTTTCCCCGCACAACCTCAGTTTTACTATTATGCGGGCTTGGGGTGCAATCAATTGACACAATTTAAAAAAGCAAAAGATATATTGGAGACGGGATTGGATTATTTGGTAGACGACCCTACACTGGAAATTAATTTCAATATTCAATTGGGCGAAGCCTATAGCGGCTTGGGAGACTCGAAGAAAAAAGAATTCTATTTCTCAAAAGCCAATCAATTATTAAAAAAATAAAATTTAAATGAACAAATTTTTAGCAATATTAGTGGTAGTTTTTATGGTCTCTTGTAAGTCGAAAGCCGTCGTGGCTTCGGCGACAACACCAGTCATTTACATGAAAGCAAAAAACATAATAGCGAGCCATTACGACAATAAGAGTGATTTTTCTACATTATATATAAAGGCAGGCGTAAAATATTCTGATGAGAGACAATCTCAAAATGTAACTGCAGAAATAAGAATAAAGAAAGACGAGCAAATATTGGTGAGTATACGCTTTCTTGGAATTACAATGGCCAAAGCATCGATAACACCAACTTCGGTGAGCTACTATGAAAAAATCAAAGGAACCTACTTTGAAGGTGATTTTAGCGCATTGAGTCAGTGGCTGGGTACTGATTTGGATTTTTATAAAATCCAGAATATGCTTTTGGGTGAAGCTTTGGATGATTTGAAAAAAGGAAAATACACCGAGTCATTAGTGGATCAATTGTACCGTCTTGATGATAAGGAAAATGATAATACAAAAAAGACGTTTTATATAAATGCAAGTGACTTCAGCATCAATAGGCAAGAAATCACACAAACTGCAGAAGAAAGAATGATTCAGGTGGCCTATACGTATATTAAAGAATATAAAGAAGCTATTTTACCGGCAACTGTTGTTATTCATACATACCAAAAGAATGGGAAATCTGTAATTAATTTGGAATATGATACCATAACATTTAATGAAGAACTTTCTTTTCCATATAGTGTTCCAAATAGTTACAATAGGATTATAATTAAGTAAATTTGCACAAATATATTTTTAAGATGCCAAAATTTCTCGTAAGCTTACTATTCATATGCATGACTTCTGTTCTCTGGAGTCAGTCTTCTCAGCAAGAAAAATTAGAACAACGTAAAGCCGAAATCCAAAAGGAAATCAGGGATAACGAGAAGTTATTGCAGTCCGTTAAGTCTAAGGAAAAGTCGGCGATGAATGTATTTATGATTCAAAAGAACAAGATAAGGCTGAAGGAAGTCTTGATTAACACTACAGAAAAGCAAGCTAAATATTTAGCAAATGACATGTATATTAATCAGATGAAAATCAATAAGCTTAATAAAGAATTGTTAGTTCTTAAAGAAGATTATGCAAAGATGATTGTGAAATCTTACAAAAGCCGTTCAGAACAAAGCCGTGCGATGTTTATATTATCATCGGACAATTTTTTACAGGCCTATAAAAGAGCGCAATACTTAAAGCAATACACTAGTTTCAGAAAAAATCAGGGAGAGGAAATAAAATCAAAATCCGTTGAACTGGTTAATTACAACAACAAATTAAACGCCCAAAAAATTGCCAAACAAAAATTAATTGCCGAAAATGAAAAAGAAAAAGTTGGCTTGGTAAAAGAAAAGCAAGAACAGGAAAAGCTGGTAAATTCTATTAAAAAAGACAAAAACAGAATTGTATCTGATATCAGAAAAAAACAACGGGAGTCAAAAACAATTGACAAACAAATTGATCGCTTGATTCGTGAAGCCATTGCTGAAGCAAATAGAAAAGCGGCACTGGAGAAAGCCAAAGCTAGAGCCTTGGCAAAAAACGCTAATGCAAGCCCTAAGGAGGTTGCTGCTGCAGTTGCCAAAGAGCCTGTATCGTCATCAAGAATTGAACTTACTCCTGAGGCAAAATTAATAGCGGATAATTTCAGAGCCAACAGAGGTAGTTTACCGTGGCCCGTTGAAAAAGGATTTATTTCATTAGGATATGGAGATCAAGCGCACCCTATCTATAATACTTTGGTGATTCATAATAGTGGAGTAGAAATCACAACTAATGAAGGTGCTTCGGCAAGAGCGGTATTTGGAGGAGAAGTGGCTAGTGTTATGGTTTTATCCCCAGTTAATAAAGCGGTTATGATTCAGCATGGAGATTATTTTACAATTTATCAAAACTTAAGTTCTGTATCTGTCACTAAAGGAGATAAGATTAGCATAAAGCAAGTTTTGGGAAGGGTAAGAACCAACGGTGATACCGGTAAAACAGTAATCAAATTTTTACTGTTACAAAATACCACCTACACAAACCCGCAAGGTTGGCTTAGCAGTAAGTAAACGCTAAGCGTATCAAGAATAAAAAAGCAGCTGAGTTTCATAGAAACTGAGCTGCTTTTTTTCTGTAGCTACTTTCTGCAGGCTTTAAAAGTCTAACGCTATAACTTGCTTGTAATATGTGATTGATTAGTGGGAACGGAGTGGAAAAGCACATATGAAGTTCTATTGTAAGGCAGTTAGCCGTAATCATTTTTCTATAATAACTTTCGTCATTTCGAGCGTTTCAAAACTTTTCGTTTTGAAATGTTTCGAGAAGTCACTGCTCAAAAAAAAATTCAAAATCGAAGTTTTTATTAATTATAGCCTACGATTTTTTAAATAAGGAATAACTATCAAGTTCCTGAAATTCACATTCTCTATTTATCAAAAGACGATTCCATAGAACGAATCATTCCTTCGGTTGACCAAGTACCAGAGACTATTATTCGTCTAATCGTGTAAAGTGGGTCGATAGAATCTCGCTTGGTGGACAGAATAAATGCCATTTGGTAGCCGCTTTCTTTTACTTTAGGAATGGCTTCTTTATTCCATAAACCAAAAGGGTAGGCAAAGTAAGCTACTGGTTTTCCCGTAATGTCTTCTAATTTTTTCTTAGGTTTTATTAGCTGTGTATTCCAGTCATCCCCAGTATATTTCGTCACCATATGATGATCCCAAGTATGCGCTGCGATAACATGTCCAGAATCTGATAAGTTTTTAATCTGATCACTAGTCAAATAATTAGGTCTGTTGATCGAAACCGTCATTACAAAGAAAACTCCTTTGAAACCGTATTTATTCATTTCGGTAGCTCCAATGCTAAATTGTTCACCTCTGGTATCGTCAAAAGTAATCATGATCGGTTTTTCAGGTAGGGGGGCATCATGCACGAGATAATCGTACAGTTGATTTGGTAAAATACTATGATAACCGGCATCAGCCAAGGCTTTCATTTGTTCTGCAAAAGCAGCTGGTTTTACGGTATAGACTTTGGTCATTGGACCGGCATTGGCATCAAAATTCTTAATGTTATGATAGCATAAGATAGGCACCTCTTTTTTTGACAAAATAGCTTCTGTGCTATTGTCTTTTTTTACTGGTAGGCTGATAATAGGTTTTTCGACTACAGCTTGCACTTGCACTTTCGTTTCTGGTTCTTTGGTTTTAGAGTTACAGCCAACCATAAAAAGTCCAATATAAAATAAAAAGGATATGTTTTTCATAATATAAAAGCGTGTTATAGTGAATTATTGGTACTGAATATAAACTGGTTTTGGAGTGAATTTCAATAGCTCTGTTGGAGTGTAAATTTGCGAATTGTTCCAATTATCATTTTTGTAAAATAATTTAAATCCGGTAAATTGAACGGGTTCTCTGTAGATATACCTTAGGTAACTAGAGCGTTTAAGAACTCTGCTACCAAAACCGTCCATATCCATTACCACTTGCACTTCAGGAACTGTTTTTATTCTTTTATAGTCGGTTACCATTCCTTGGGTGAAACGGTGTACGACAAGGACTTTAGGCGTCAGTTTATTTTCACGAACAACCTTTGCTAGAATATCGATGGCGTCATTAATATCATCGGCAGTAAAAGACCCTATTTTTGTACCCGGTACCTCTCCGTTTTTTAAAGAAAATTCAGGGTCAATACCTAAATGAACATTGGGTAGTGCTAAATAGGACTCTAGCTCTGTAACTTCTGCTTTAATAGTACTGTGTCCAACTTGAATATCTAGAAACACCAATGCGTCTATAGGTTTTGCCCAACTTAAAATAGTGTCTATTTGTTTGAAAGGCATGCGCATACGATACATATTAGCTGATCCGGGCGATCCCTGAGCCGTAACGGCTATATAATGAAGTGCTGGAATTGCTTTTACCGTAGAATCGGCAGCATTCCATTTAGCCACTTCTCCTTGTAATTTTTCAATCATTTGATTTCTTGGAATTTCTCCAAGTATTCCCATTCTAGTGGAATATAGATTTCCGTAAAAAGCAATGATTCTGTTGTAAGGCAATATTGCTCCCGGCAAAGGATAGGGCGCTTTCACCGGCCACCTTCCAGTAGTGTCATTATTGCTAATAGCAATCATTCTTTTGTTATAGTCTACAGTATCTATTGTAGGGGCCATTTTTTTCTTTACAGAATCTATTTTTACTTCTACTTTTTTCTCGGTTACTTTTACTACGTCGGCAGTAGACTTACCTTGATTACAACTTGAAAAGACAATTAAAATAGATAGAGTAAGTAAGGTGATAACGGAGTTTTTCATAAAATGAATCTAAAGATAAAGATCAAAGGTAACTTTTTAATTAACGAAAATCCTAATAAAATAGTATCATGAGATGGTTATATATTTTCCATTTTATAAAAATTCATAACTATTTAAAAACCCTAATTTTATGTGTAAAAAAAGACCTTCTGGTGGAAGGTCTTTTCATATAAAACAGATATAGTTTTACTTTTTATTTATCTCATACTTTGAAGTTCTAGAATCTTTTATTTTACCATTCCAGTTTAATCCGAAACCAAAATCATAGCTATTCCCATTATTATCTTGATAAGGAATCATATCGTGAGGGACGTCTTCCATTTGTTTTTCAACAGTAGACATGTTTATGGGCATTTGCAAAGGCAACAAAGCGGACGGCTCAGTTTTTCCAGAAATGATATCCATTAAAGCTTCTACTTGCACTCCAAAATCACCTACTATCGCATCGATCTCTTTCTCGAATTCACCAAAAACCATTGGATTAGATATGGTTACAGATACGATTACTGGTTTTCCATTCATGGCTTTTTTAGTTTCAAGAATTGTATTTAAATCTGGATAAGAATTTGATTTAGAGGTTTTGTTTAAATAGGATCTATTTGTAATTGTGGAATCAATAACGGGATCTCCTGCTGCTATACTTTGTTTTCTAGCATCATGGGCAGTATAATCACTTAATTGCAAACTTTTAGGAACATAGCCGTTGCCACCCGCTTCTCTATCTGCTTTGCTATAACCGCCGCTTATTGGGCTTTTGATAAACACAATAGCAAAATCAGCATTTTTAGGATTGTCTGTTATTGTGTAATATTTTTTAATCAATTCTAAATTGACTGGATATTCAATTTTTTCAGGCACTGGCTGACCAAAGAAATTTATAGCTGCTGGAGTAATTCTTTTTGGGACATAGACGGTCTTTCCTTTTGCAATAGGCAACGTTTTATTTTGATTTTTGATAAGAACAATAGACTTTAATTGGGTGTCATACCCCGCTTTCATAAATTCAGGTTTGCCCACAATTGCCTTGGTTTCAATAGGGTCTAAATACGGGTTTTCAAATAATCCAACTCTAAAAATGTTCAGAAGTAAACGAACAGCCGATTGTTCAAAGTGATTTCTCATATACGAGGCTCCATGTTCTTTTATTCCCATTTGATAGGCTTCAAGAACTGGATTGATGTCATTATTACCGCCAAATTGATCTACACCAGCCATTAAAACTTTATAATGTCTTTCTGCAACACTCAGCTTTTCAACGCCCCATGATTTGCCAGCAAAAACATCTGGTGTAGGACCTTCATCGGCTGTTATTAACCAATCTGTGCATACAACTCCATCATACGCATATTTGTCTCGTAATAAATCAGTAATAATATATTTGCTAAAACCGTTTCCCACATTTTCTCCATATTTTTTATCCTGATCAAAAGATATGGTGTAATATGGCATAACTGCCGAAGCTTTTTTTGTTTCTCCGTTCAATTTGAAGGCGCCTTCTATAAAGGTTTTTAAATGCGTTTGAAAATTATTCCCTGGATAGACTGCAAATTTACCATATGCAAAATGAGCATCACGGCCTCCTTCTTCTGGACCTCCACTTGGCCAATGTTTCACCATCGCGTTTACACTTTGATTTCCCCATCCTTGATACGCTTTAAGTGATTTTGAAGACGTTTGAAACCCATCAACATAGGCTCTTGCCATATCAGTGGCTAATTTTGGGTCTTCGCCAAAAGTGCCTATAAAGCGATTCCATCTTGGTTCTGTTGCAAGATCTATTTGCGGCGATAGGGCGGTAGTAATTCCTAGAGCTCTGTATTCTTTAGCGGCAATGGATCCAAATAATTCTGTCAGCGAAGGATCAAAGGTTGCAGCAAGTCCTAACTCCTCAGGCCATTGGGAAATAGAACCACCTGAACCGGCATTGTATTCCGAGTCTTTATTAGCTCCATTTCTGGGGTCAGAACTATTATTTGACGGAATACCTACACCAATACCCTCCACCAATGCTTGAATATTATTGTTCCACTCTGCTGAGACTTCGGGACTTTGAATAGACGTTATTAATACATGACGCAAATTATCTTTAGTTAAAAAAGTAATTTGTTGATCTGACAAGTCGGACGGTTTTGCATTGCTTTTAGAAAAAGGATTGCCATTATAGCTGCCTGCAAACCTGCCTTCTTCTTGAGCAGGAACGGCTTGGTGTCTACTATATAACATCAGTCCGGCTATTTGCTCTGTAGTCATTTTTGAAGCAAGGTCTTTGGCTCGTTCCGCCACAGGTTTTCTCCAATCTTCATAAGTATCAAGGATTCCATTTTTATTCAAATCTTTAAATGCTAAACCATCTTCTTGAATTATTTTTACACCAGATTTGGGAGAATACCCTAGAGCTAGCCCTCCTTCATTTTGAACAATAGAATAAGAATTTTTAGGCGTTTCTGACCATTTTTTTTGCGCATAATTTTGAAGTCCAATGATGGAAATAATGGCAGTTAGTACTATACTTTTTTTCATAACTTGGTTTTTATTTTTGGTCAGTAATTTTATTTTGTATTTGAAAGATCTGTGGTTTTGCCTTCATCATTTTATTAAAAGCATTTCAAATATAAGAAATAGAGTGTGATCTTCATAAAATGGAATAAAACAGCTTTATTAGGAGAGATTAAAATGGTTTATAAAAGGCTCTCATGTTTGGAAATTTTTTTATTGAATCCCTAAATAAATAATCAGTTTGCGTTCATTTATTTAGTTTCTAAACCGGTTTTTGTAATCGGCCTATATTTTGATGTAAATTTTATTTTTATTTAAAAAATAGCCAACGATCCAACAAGATAGCATTATAGAAAGTGCAAATCCTAAAGAGCCTAAATAGCCTCCAAGATGAGATACGAATATGTTTTCAGCGATCCAATCGTAAGCAGAATCCCCTTTAATTTTAAATTGGTAAAGAGTAATTACGAGTAGTTCTGAAAGCAGATAAATAAACAACGGATTTTTGCCCAGTATTTCAAAAAAGTAAGTCCATTTAATTTTTTTCGCAATATCTAAAACATAAACTAGTACCGATAAAATTATAATGTCAAGACCAATGGTGAGTAATGCAAAAGAGCTTGTCCAAAGTTTTTTATTAAATGGAAAAATGGTATCCCAAGCTAATGCGGTCAGGATAAGTAGAGCTCCAAGAATTGTCATTCGGACAATGGTTTTATTATTTTGCCCGCTTTTTTGTAGAAATTTACCCGCTATATAACCCGCAATTATATTTACTATAGCTGGTAGTGTGCTCAATAAACCTTCAGGGTCAAAGGCGATGCCGTCCCCATGATACATATGGCTTTCGCCAATTAACCAAGTATCTAGTTTTAAGACTGCATTCCCCGCTAGGCTGAGGTCTCCAAAAGAATGAAGTAGTAATTGATAGGAAAGAAGCGCGATCGCACTAAAAATAAGAGCTCCTTTAGTTTTCCAAAATCGCAGAATAAGAGCAGCAAAGAAATAACACAAAGCAATTCTTTGTAGTACGCCAAAAATTCGTGTATCACTCAAGGGTTTGAGGCCTCCATTTTCAAAAAAGGGGAACCAATACATCAAGTAGCCTAAGAAAAATATGATTACAGTACGCTTTAATACTTTTTTAAAAAAAGTGTTATTGGACAAAGCTTCATACTTAGGCATGCTAAAACTCATCGAATTACCTACTATGAATAAGAATGTAGGAAAAACTAAGTCAGTTAATGTGAACCCATGCCATTTGGCGTGTAACAATGGAGCAAAAGTAGTGGCTTGTTTTCCGGGAGAATTAACAATTATCATTAGGGCTATATCTAATCCTCTAAAGACATCTAATGATAAATAGCGTTTTTTAAGTTGCTCCATAGTAGTGTTATTGATGAAAAGCGATGCAATGACTCCTTTTCAAGTATAGAAATTAATAAAATATTTTTATGGGGAGAGGTTTTGACTTCCTACAATACCACATTTTTAGTTTTTTCTTCTAAACGGCTTTTTTCAGCTGTAAATCCAATAATATGACTTTCAACAGATACGTCAATTGATGAAGAAAGCAAAGCAGAGTTTTGTTGAGATACTGCTTGGATCCAATCGGACACTAAATTCCAATCACCACCACCATGCGCATCACTAGTTAGCTCCCATTCTATCTTTTCTCCAGTTAGAAAATTAGTATAAGTAAATTGAGACATGTCTCCCACGATATCTCCTTGACTTCCCATGATACGGGTACGTCGCCCTTCATAGGAAGTAAAAGCTTCCATACTGAATGCCGCAGTAACACCATTAGAAAACTGAAGATTGGTAGTATAATGATCCGGTTGGTCATTATCCATTTGATAAACACAACGGCCGTAGTCAGTTGTTTTTAGACGATCTAGAATGGCATCACCTTGTTTTTCTACCTCATCTGGTAAATCAAATACATGAGTTCGTTGCCTGTCACGATAGTAAATTTTTAAAGCGCTGTAAGCACAATTTTTTTCAACGGCGCAGCCATCAATGCAGCGAGGAGTTGCCCCTGCAGGCATATTTTCTTTTTTAAACCATTTTAAATCACCAAAAGCAGATATTTTTTCACAAGATTCTCCAACCATCCAGCGCAAAATATCAAGGTCATGGCAGGATTTGGCAAGAATTATGGGGGTAGTTTCTTTGCTGTTATGCCAGTTTCCACGAACATAACTATGGGACATATGGATGTGCTGAATGGGTTCAAAATGTTGAATACTAATAAGTTCGCCTATAGTACCATTTTGGATGAGTTCTCGTAATTTTATAAAATAAGGAGAATACCTCAAGACATGACAAACAGCCACAACTCGCTTTGTTTTTTTTGCTAAAGCTAATATATCTCGGCATTCTTTTTCAGTGGGCGCGATTGGTTTTTCAAGCAAGATATCATATCCCATGGCGAGTGCTTTCATGCAAGGCCCATAATGTAAATTGTCTGGTGTAGAAATTATGATGGCATCAGCAAATTTGGGACGTTCAAAAACGTCTTCCCAAGTATGAAAACTATTTTCGGCAGTTATATTGTGTTTTTGGCAATAGCGCTCGTTTCTAATAGCAATAGGTTCAGCAACTCCTATAATGTTCAAATGATCAGGGTATTGAACAGCATAGCCGCCATAGACATTCCCGCGATTTCCAGCACCTAAAGTAATTGCTGTAACGGCCTTGTCTGGAGCTGGATATTTTATTGGATCTGGTATATACAAACGAATGTTCGGTGTTGTAAATCCATGTAAAGGTAAAGTCAATAATCCTCCAGTAACAAGCCCTAAGGTTCTAAGTAAATCTCTTCTCGAAAGTTCTTTTCCCATATTAAATAACTATTAGATTCAATTATTTTTAGTTTTATTCAATATTGAAAATACGCTTAAGTGTATCTTCAGTTTGCTTTTTTCTCATTTTGATCCTGACATTTTATTAGACCCTTTCTATTGGGTTATTATATCTAGGATGATTTATTTTTATTGGAAAAACAATAAAAGTATGATTTTAAAAATATCAATAATAGTAGTTTTTTATGACAGATATCTGTTAATTATAAAGTCAGTTTGCTAATTTAGTATCAAATTCGGCATTATTTAAAATCAAATATAACCATTTATGTCATTGGTAGGATGTTTTAAAAATTTCTGTACTTCCTTGCTCTTTTAATTACCATTATTCAAATCAATTTAGAGTTTTAGTTTTTAATACTGCATTGTTTCTCCGCTAGTAATCGAAATTAAAGATACCTCTTTACGCTTGCTTACTGTCTTAAAAAAACTGAAGTAATATCGCAAGAATTGAAAGCCAAACTCTATTAAAATTAAGCTAATTTACCGTAAATTTTCTGGCCCACATTTTATGTGATTCTTTTGCAATTCCCAACTTAGATTTTGAGTACAGAAGATAGCCTTCAGATTGGTCATTATTTGAATATATTAGAGTTGGATGCCACGTAAAACTTGAAGTTGTGTTAAATGCAATTGCAAAATCTGTAATTAGTTTTGTTGGAGCGGTATTCCAATTGATACCATCATTTGAAGTTCTGATATAGATACCAGATAGTTCTGGCTGCCCTGAAGTAAAGAAGTCTGTGTATGCATTTAAGGTATAAACCATAAAGTATTTTTTAGCTTTCTTATTATAAGTTACGTGAGGAAATATTGCATCAGAGCTACCCATAATGCCGGCAACAATTTGTTTGGGCCGAATAATACTAGTTGTGAAATTATTGGATTCATTTAAAAAGTAACAATGTTCAAAATCAGGGGTACCAGTACTTAGAACATTAAATTTGACCATACAAATATTAACTCCTTTTCCAGTTCTATTATGATCAACAAAGTAGGAATAAACGGCAGTTGAATCTGAATTAAAGGTCAAGGAAGGTTCGCCATACCCGCCATCTGCATATTCGTTATTATAATTTTTGTCGTATAGGTTTGGAATGACAGCCGTTGTACTTTTTGAAAAACTAGTTCCTCCATCGGTTGAAATACATAATCCTATTGACCCGTAAAACCCGGGTACGTTTCCGGGCAAAATGGAACCATCATGCCACTCACCATGGTATAGCCCATAAATTTTGTTGTCCTTCGCTTTTAATATTTGACCTAAGCCAATATAGTTGTAATCTATTGCATTTGTATCTGAATGGTTATCTACAACGGATGGCTTTAAAATAGAAGTAAACGAGGTTATGTTTTTTAAATCCGAGCCTTCTAAAATTACCGTTTCTGTATTTGCTGAAGTAATTAATTTTATGTTTGTAGCAGAATAATTAAGAACCCCAACTGTGATATCATTAAAATAGTTTAGCTCTAAATTTGCCCCAACTTGAAACTCGGGCTCTGTAGATAAAGTCAATTTATATGCAGTAGTTGTTATAATTGGCATTGGATCCTTTGGAGTACTTGTACTATCATCACTACAGCCCAGAAAGGATATACAAATAGATAATATTAGGTAAATTTCATTTTTCATTTTATTGTATATTGCTGTGTTTTACATGGAAATGCGTTTTTTATTCAATTTAAAACAGACGATTCCTTTTGAATTTTTAAAGGAGAATTAAATTTTCACTTTTTACAACTAAATAAAAAAATTAGTTAAAAAATCATTTAATAAATATTATAATGACAAATAGTATACTAATAATAACTCATTTTTCATAAGTATTGAATTAAAGTTTGTTTTAATTAAAGTCAAATATAAACATTTTTCACATTGGGCCATTTTTTTAAGTTTTGAGGCTTATTTGTTTTTATCGTTTCAAATTCTTTGTGAGGTTTTAAAAAGGGAGCTGTACCGCAGGTTTTCTATTAGCTTCTACTAGCAGGTGCTATATATAAAGGGTAATTATTTTTACGTAAAAAGCGTTCTGCTTTAAGTCGATAATAGACACTTTTACCCAAGACAGCCAATTATTTAATAATTATAATATCTTAGCAACACAAAATTCTTATTTTAAACTAAGGATGAATGAATTAGAAGGATGTACGAATCTAAATTTTAAATGAATGTTTTATTAAAATAGACCTATGGTATTGTTTTTAACTTTATTTTTAGTTGTTGTCGCATTGATATTGTTGATTACATTATTAAAAGTCAACCCTTTTATCTCTTTTTTAATCATTGCTATAATAGCGGGACTTGCGCTTGGTATTCCCTTTTCTAAAATTTCAGCAGCCATACAAAAAGGGATGGGAGATATGATGGCCTCCATTTTAATAGTTATCTGTTTGGGAGCCATGATTGGGAAGTTAGTTGCCGAAAGTGGTGCAGCAAAGACTATTTCGGATTGTATAATCCAGCTTTTTGGACGGAACTATGTCCAGTGGGGTATGGTGCTTACGGGCTTTATAATTGGGATTCCGCTGTTTTACAACATTGGTTTTGTGCTAGTGATTCCAATAATTTTTTCTTTGGTCTACCAATATAAAATTTCACCAATGTTAGTTGGACTTCCTATTTTAGCGTCCCTATCAGCGGCGCATGCTTTTTTGCCGCCACACCCGTCCCCCGTTGCATTAATTGCTGTTTTTGAGGCTAATATGGGCAGGACTTTATTCTTGGGAATTCTTTGTGCGATACCTTCCATCATTATTGCAGGGCCTTTGTTTTCGAAAACGATAAAAAATGTTGGAAATAACAACGACGAAACCTTTTATAAACAAGAAGTTATTTCCTCGCAATCTCCTTCGGTCATTATAAGTTTTGTAGCGGCCTTAATGCCAGTAGGAATTATTTCTGTTGCTAATATACTCCCATTTTTCTTTTCGAAAGAATCAGAGTTGGCCAATTTTTGTGCAGCAATTGGGGACCCAACAATTGTTATGATTTTGTCTTTAATTATAAGCAGCTATTTATTAGGTACCCGATTGGGAAAATCAATTCCCGAGTTGATGGGAATTTATGAAAAAGCGATTAAGGAAATAGTCATGATTTTATTAATCATAGGTAGTTCCGGGGCTTTAAAGGAGGTGTTAATACAGAGTGGAGCAGGGGATCAAATTGCTGTTTTCTTCGAACATCTCAACATTCATCCGCTTCTTTTGGCATGGATAATTGCAGCCACTATCCGGGTATGTTTGGGTTCTGCTACGGTTGCAGGATTGACTACTGCAGGAATTGTAGCTCCTATGATGCAACATATTCAGGTTGATCCTAGTTTAATGGTTTTGGCCATTGGCGCAGGAAGTATTATGTTTTCTCATGTGAATGATTCTGGTTTTTGGCTTTTTAAAGAATATTTCAGGCTTTCGATAAAAGATACTTTTCGAACCTGGACCTTGATGGAATCGCTATTATCGGTGGTTGGAATAATTTGTGTGATGACTTTAGATTACATTCTACCAAGCTATAGTTTACAATAAAAATCACAAATTAGCGTATCCATCGATGGTGAAAAATTGTCCTGATGAGGTATCAAAACGTTGAAAAGTATGTGCGCCAAAATAATCTCTTTGAGCTTGAATTAGATTTTCGACTGATTTCTAGGTGTTTAAGCCGTGAGTAAAATTGATAGATTCGCTCAAAAGAGTCATTGTGATACTTGCCTAAATAGCTATGGCTGCAATGGAAGTAAGATCGGGTTTCAATTTTATAATTTAGGGATAATACTTTTTAAGGCAAGAATGTTTTTCGCAACTTTCAAAATCGGAACTAAATCTTACATTGATTCGGATCATATAATACATCCGTTTATCCAGATTCGCCCCGCTTCCTTATTTCGCTGCATAAGTACAGCATGGATTTCCCTTGGTGTCTTGTGCTGCAATCGCACAAAGAACGGGGGCTACAACTTCATAGGCTCCTGCAGGGCCGTTTAGCATAAGTGAAGGCCCATTTAAAGCTCCTTCTTCATCGCCAGAAATCTCACAACCGATAAAATGAATTCCTTTTGCGGCCAAATCATGATTTCTAGTATTGGTATCTTGGTAAAACGAATTGCCGGCATGAATTATGATATCATTTGGAGCTAATAGATCTTTTAATTCTTCAATAATTTGCTCTGATGCCTCTCCTGCCGGAATTATCACAATTATTTTTTTGGGGGTTTGTAAAGAGGCTACAAATTCTTTTAGATCATCGAAAGGTTTTGTGTCTGCTAAGTCTTTGAATTCTGCCTTAAAACCAGCAGCTATATTTTCTTCTGTGCTTGTAATATGTTTATCAAACGTAGAAAGACTAAATCCTTTGGAAATAAAATTTCTAGAGATACTTTTCCCCATGACACCAAGTCCGATTAATCCGATCTCAGACTTATTAAAAATTTCATTTTGGATGTTGGTTAGCATTTTATCGGGATTTTGCATAATAGAAATAGAATAAGCGTTTTGTGGAATTTCTAGAGTTTCGAACTGAGATTTTAATAAGCTAGAAGGTATAAAATGATTTTTTCTAGATTCCATTCGAGATAGAATTTCGGAATAACTGCCTTGCAAAAAAACAAATTTTACGTTATTTGGAACATTGGCACTAAGAATATCTCGGTAGTTTTTTTTTAAACTAGAACAAGCAATAACACAACCTTTTGCGTTTACATTTTCCTGTATCAAATGATTTAATTGCAAAAGCCAATCCTTGCGATCCTCATCGTTTAGTGGTTTTCCACAAGCCATTTTTTCAATATTTTCTTTTGAATGAAAATCATCCCCATCAAAAAACGGTAACTGGTTTTTTTTAGCTAATAGTTTTCCAATGGTGGTTTTTCCAGATCCAGAAACCCCCATAATAATTATGGCCTTGTTTTTATTTATTGCATTCATTCTAGTTAGCGATTTTTTTGGTTTTCCCTTAACATAGTGGTTTTCTAGGCACATAGGTCGAAGTAAATGTATTGCAATTTTGTTGTTCTTCAAAGCAGTTGATAAAATGGGAGAACTGAACTATTTTGAAAAACTTCAAGTCATTAATTATTTGTAAAAATGTTTTGAATAAAAGAATTTTTCTTACGTTTATTTCTTAAAATCACCTAGTTTATTTCAAAAAAAGACTAAAAAACAGATTATTTGGTAATTTTTATTATTTTTATAAATCTAAATAGTATTATTTTATTACATTCAACATGATAAGAGCCAAACAAATTATTCCGTTTTTTATTCTTTTTTTAGTATTAGGTTGTTCGAAAGATGAATCTATTTCAAATGTTGATGAAGTTGCAAATTTTGCCGTGGAAATTGGTAATAGTGAGATCCCTTACATACAAATTACAAGTCCGAATCAAATTCTAAATGAGCCGAAGGTTGCAGCTGAGATGAAGATTTTTACGAATAAAAAATTAGTAATTAAAACTCCAATCGGCATAGAATATAGAGGTTCAACATCATATAGAATCTCAGATAAAAAATCATTTGGAGTTGAAACTCATGATGCTAGTGGCAAAGATATTGACTTAAGTATTCTTGGATTTCCAGCAGAGGAAGATTGGATTTTAATGGGAGACGTAATTAGTAATAACTTAATTTTTGATCCCACTTTGATGCATCATTATGTAGGATATGAATTATTCCGAAAAATGGGTAATTATTCCAGCCGTTCTAAATTTGTAGAACTTGAAATAAACGGCGTTTATTTAGGGATTTATGTATTAATGGAAAAATTAAAACATGGCCCAGACCGTATTAATGTAGAAACTCTTTTGGCATCAGATACAGATAACACAAGGATTACTGGTGGTTATATTTTGAAAATTGACAAAACTTCTGGAGGGGATGTTTTAGGAACACACCCTTTAGATTATTATTTAAACAATTGGGATGATGATGCCCGTTATACAGAGCTAAATAGTTTTAGATCTGATTTCGACATTAATAAAAACCTAATTTCTTGGCCCGCTTATGGACTTCCTTATCATTCTAATAAATATTTAGAAACGTATTTTGTCTATGATTATCCCAGTGCTGATAAAATTAATACGGCTCAAAAAAGTTATATTCAAAAATACATAAAAGAATTTGAAACAGCTTTGATCAATGACAATTTTGCGAACGATACCAGAACTTATACTAATTATATTGATCTAAGAAGTTTTGCGGATTTTTTTATAATTAATGAAGTTTGTGGCAATGTTGATGGGTATCGTTTGAGTACTTATATGTCAAAAGCGAGAGGGCAAAAATTAAAAATGGGTCCAATCTGGGATTTAAACATTGGCTATAATACTAACGTAGGAAATAGCGTTCCTTATGACGATTGGATTATGAACTATAATAATTATCATCCTGGAGATGCTTGGATGGTGCCTTTTTGGTGGAAACGATTGATGGAAGATCCAAAATTTAAAGCGGAATTAAAAAACCGTTGGATAGCATTAAGGGCAGATGTTTTGAGTACGCCTAATGTATTAAGCTTGACAAGTAATACTGCTTCATTTTTGAATGCTAATAACGCTATCGGCAGAAATTTTACTAAATGGAATGGAATTGATTTTGATTACAATAATGGTGTAAATGATATGAAAACATACCTTAGTAACCGATTGCAATGGATGGATTCTCAGATTTTAGCCTTTTAATGAACTTTTATTTTTTAATTAAATAATGGCCCTGTGATTTTTTTAGTTTGAGCTTATAATCTAGGTTAACGCCGACTACCTGATACAGTCGATTATAAGTTGCTTTTGCATAATCTGGGCGGTACATATAATAAAGATTTAATTTTGTACGATTGGCGATACTTAGTTTTAAGCCAAGTGTATTTCTCCAATTGTCAACAAAATGGACGCCATTAAATTTCATTACGGGTTCTGTTGCCCCATAAACACTTATAAAATCAGATATTTCATAGTCAATTTTGAGCCTAGTGCGCCAGAAGCCAATTCTTTGGTCTTCCTTAAGGACATCATTGAAATCTTGTAATTTATTTTGGATTAAAACACGTAAGCCAAAATCAAATTTAGAAATATTTTTGGTTGCTTCGGCACCAAAAGTAACTCTATGATAAACACCTTTTTGTTTAAAAGCAGCTCGATAATCTGTCAATAAATCTAAGTTTTTGGATATTTTTTTACTTCCACCTAAGCTTAAATACGATGCATTGTAGGTATTAATTCCATTAATAAATCGGGCCTGATAGTCTGTTTGTACTTCCCAACCATTTGGTAAATCCACTTTTAATGTAGACCCAAACCAGTCTTGAAAATCGTTTGGATGTGATTTGGATGTTTGTGAAAAAACATTAGAAGCAGTTAAAATTAATAGTAGAACTGAAGTAAACAATTGGATTTTGAACTTATTTTTCATAATAATATACTGTAATGCTACACGAATCTTTTAAAAAATCCACTGAATCAATTTTTAATCGATGAATGTTTAACCCCGTTCGTTGTTTTAATTCTGCAACAAAATCTTCTTTTTGTTCTGGCTTTATTAGGGCAATACTATCATAAAAAATAGTTTTTGAAGATTCTCTTGAAAATAGCCAACTACTTTCTAATAAAAACACAAGGGTAATAATGGTAAAACATAACAACTCTAATTCAATATAACTTTTGGACCCCACAGCTGTAAGTAATCCTATGGCAATACTTATAAAAAGGTAGGTCATATCTTTTGCACAAATACCTTCGGTTCGGTATCGCAAAATTGAAAATACAGCAAATAATCCAAAACCTGCCCCTGTACTAATCTCTACTGTATTAAGGAGATAAGAAACGAAAAAAATGATAGTGTTAAATCCGAAAAAGGTTAAAAATAATTCATTTTTCCCATAGTTTTTATAATATATAAACCGAAATAAAATGATTACCGTAACTAAATTAATCAGGTATTTATAGACCAAAGAGAAATCAATTAATTCACCCATTATTATTTATTTTTATTATTTTATTGTAGTTGTGTTTAAAATTATTATGTTTAATTCGACTATTTAAAGTAACCAAACCTAAGCAATATTTGCTTAGTGATCCTTGACGAATAGTATGTTTTTTCATAATACGACAAAATTCAATATCAGTAGTTTTTTCTGTTTTTACTTCTGCAATTACAATGTTTTTATATATAGCGGTTGCGTTATCGTTGGAAAATAGAAGATTATAATCTAGGGTTACTTTCTCTAGTTTTGTTTTATGAAGAAGGGTAATACGACCGTATTCTAAACTCAAGGTTTTCAACAAATCGGAAACAGATAGGCCGGAATTGTTCAAAACAAATTTTTCAGCTTCGAGAATCGAATTCGATTCTAATCGACATTTTATGGTCTTACCTTTATTGGTTTTATTTTTTATTTCTATAAATTTATGCCCGCTGTTGACATACAATCGTTCTCTAATTTTGTTTCGATTTCCTTTTCCGTTGTGGTGATTTTTATATAAATCCAAATATTTCGTGTCGTAGTAAGCTGTTTTATAATTAAAAAACAAATCGTTTTCTATTTTTAGAATTTGATAATGTAGTAAGCAATCCGCCAATATGTCGTTGATTCGTAAGGTTGTTATAACAAATTTTTTGTCCTCTCTTTCCATCAAAGGCGCTTTGATTTGCAAGTCCATCAAAGATATCGTGTCAAACTTATTTAATAAATCTAAATTCAAAGCTTAGGGTTTAAGTTGCTAAAAATATAAAATATATTATAATATTTGTTTCCTAAGTTTATGCAATATTGGAATTTTATGGAAAATGTAGCGTTGGATATGTGACGCTGTAGGGTTTTTACTAAAAACGAATAAAAAACATATTTTGAGCTTAAAAAAACAACAGTAAAAACATTGACATAACACATAAAATATTTTAAAATAAGCTGGGTAAAACAAGATTAGTTGTCACTCGAATCTTAAAAAAATTTGAAAATGAAGGACCAGTTCAGCTTTTGTAGAGGTGTAATCTCAGTGAAATAAAACTGCTTCTGTTTAAAATTTATCATCAAAATAAAAAGTAGCGAATAATGAGCTAGCAAGCCGGAGATTATCAGCTCACGAAAAAAAGACCTCAGATATGGTATTCTTTTTTGTGTTTTTAAAAAAGTAGCCCCGCCGGGGATCGAACCCGGATCAAAAGTTTAGGAAACTCCCATTCTATCCGTTGAACTACAGGGCTGGAAACTAAAAAAGAGTATTATTTTTTATAGCTGTACAAATAATCTCATCCAGATTAGAAAATGGGGTAACTAGCTGACATAAAATTGACCTCCTCCTAATCTTTCCTGTCTTTTTGAGATTGCGAAGATATCACATTTACTTTAATTTTAAGAATGAAGGCACAGCTAATTCCATCCGTTTTTAACAACACTTCGGTTTTGTGGCGGACAATTAAAAGGCTAATTTTATAAACAATTTTAGTTTCTCATTTAATTCTAAGTCCTTGAATACAAAAGTACAGTCTGTTTTTTTTATTTTTATAGTGCAATTTCACTTTTTTCCTGTTTTCGGACAAGTAAAAAAAGATACTACCTCGCTTTCTGAAATAGTTATAATGGCGTCCCCAATCCGGATATCACTTCAAAATTCAGCTTCTTCTGTGGCGGTAATTCAAAGAAAGGACATCGAAAAAAGTGATGGTGTAATCCTTACTTCGGTCTTAAATAAAATACCAGGAGTTAACATGCAACAAGGAAGTTTAAATACGAATCGAATTAGTATCCGCGGAATTGGTGCTCGGTCTCAATATGGAACTAGCCGGATTAAAGCTTACTTTGAAGATATTCCTTTAACTAGCGGCGAAGGAGATACGACCATTGAGGATATCGATTTAGAAACTATTGGCGGAATCGAAATTAGCAAAGGGCCCAACAATACTAGTTTTGGCTCGGGATTAGGCGGTGTGATTCATTTGTTCGCCCGTGACACTCCTAAAAAAGAAACTTTTGGAAAATCTGTGACTAATTACGGCAGTTACGGTTTGATCAAACAAAGCCTGGGAGCTGGTTTTAGTGATGCTAATTCGAATCTGTTTTCGAATTATACACATTTACAAATTGAGGGTTTTAGGGCCAATAGTTCTTATGATCGCAAGTCGGTTAATGTGCATGCGAAACAAAAAGTAGGGGAGAAAGGGAGTTTGACTTTTCTGGGAATCTTTACACGCCTGAAAGCATTTATTCCGAGTTCTATAAATGAGAACGATTATAGAAACCATCCCGAAAAGGCAGCTGCAAGTTGGGCCGCTGCGCAAGGATATGAGTCTTACGATAAATCGCTTTTAGGGATTGGGTATAAGCATTCTTTTTCAGAGAATTGGTCTTTTAAGACTAGTGTTTTTTCTAATTTTAAAAAAGCGTATGAACCAAGACCTTTTGATGTTTTGGACGAAAAAATAAATTCTATAGGTTTTCGTTCTACCCTAAATTATAAAACCAAATTATTTTCAATGCCCTTTGAGGCGAGTGTCGGAACCGAAATGTTAAGGGAGCGCTATACGTTTTCCCTTTTCGAAAACTTATATTTATCCCAGCCTGGTCAGGGAAGCCTTGCTGGACGCGAATTTAGTAAGATGAAACAAAATCGGAATTATAGTAATTATTTTTTAGAAGTGAATCTGGAGTTATTGAAAGACCTTCATTTAGAAAGCGGCTTGGCATTGAACACTACAAAATATACGCTGCGAGATGTTTTGCCCGAAAATGGGAATCAAGCAGAACAAGGCTATACCTTTGGAAAAATTTGGTCACCAAGACTTGGACTTTCCTATCAGCTAAGTCCAAGAAAAAATGTATTTTCTTCTATTAGTAAAGGATTTTCAACGCCTTTGGTAGCCGAAACGCTCACTCCCGAAGGACAAATCAATACTGATTTAAAACCAGAAGAGGGGTTTAATTATGAATTGGGTTTTAAAGGATATTGGTTAGATTCAAAACTATATAGTGAACTTGTGTTTTATAGCACACAGATCAGCAATTTATTAGTTGCGAGACGTACGGCCGAAGATCAGTTTGTAGGGATTAATGGGGGACGAAGTTCGCATCGGGGAATTGAATTCACCGTAAATTATGAAATTTTAAAAACTTCCCAATTTGAAATAGGTACTTATTTTGCGGGTTCCTTTAATGATTTTAGATTTAAAGATTTTGTTGATAATGGAATTGATTATTCCAATATCCGCCTTACAGGAGTTCCCAACAAACAATGGAATATTGGGATTGACCTGAAAACAGCTAACGGGTTTACTTTAAATACTAGTTTTATGAGTATGGGAAAAATCCCAATGAATGATTCAAATACAAAATTTAGCGAAAGCTATGCTCTTTTGGATTTCAAAGCAGCCTATAGTTTTACAATTCTGCAATTTTTAAAAGCAACAGTAAGCAGCGGAATCAATAATGTGTTAGATCGCAAATATGCGGCTAGTATTTTGCCTAATGCAGTCGGTTTTGGCACTGCAGCGCCACGGTATTATTATCCAGGAAATCCAATCCAATTTTATGGAGGGATTTCCGTTTCCTATGTTTTTGAATAAAAAATTAATTAAGAATTAGTCTTCTCATTGCTTTACGGCTTGAACTTGCTCCAGACTAATCATTTTAGAATTTTTGTTGCTCCAAGAGTTTCTAATATAATTCATTACATCTGCCACTTCCTGATTTGATAAACCCATTGGAGGCATTCTACCATTGAATTTTTTTCCGTTTACAATAATTGCGCCCGTTTGTCCAAATTTCACAGCATGAATGCTTTGGGTTTCTTTTTTGGTGAGCCAATCTGAGCCGTCAAGAGGAGGGAAGCTGTTAGAGTCACCTTTTCCGTTTACAAGGTGGCATTGCATGCAGAAATCAGCATAGATTTCCTTGCCTTCGGCAATGCTTTTTTCTAAGGGCGTCTTTTCTTGTGTGACTTTGGCAACCGCTAGATAATCACTTTCTTGATCTGAAGTAAAAGCCTGAGTCTGATTAGAAAAATAGAATCCACCCGAAAGTAAAATCGCTAGTCCTAAAGTTAGTTTGATTGTTATCATATTAATTCGGGATAATTTTAAGAATTCCTTTTCCTTCGACAGCTATGTAAATATAGCCATCTGGGCCTTGAGCTACGTTTCTTAAACGACCAATGTCAGTGGCAATTTTTTGTCTTCCGATGATTTCATTTCCTTTTAATTTTACTAATTCTAAGTACTGAAACTTCAAGGAACCTACAAGCAAATGCCCTTTCCAATCAGGGTAGCGATCGCTGGTTACAAAAGCCATTCCACTTGGTGCGATCGAGGGAAGCCAATAGTAAATAGGGTCTTCAATTCCTGGTTTTTCTTGTATTTTGCTTATGATGGTGTTGTCATAATCGATTCCGTAGGTTACAACTGGCCAACCGTAATTAGCGGCTTTTTTTATGATGTTGATTTCATCTCCACCCTTTGGCCCATGTTCGTGTTCCCAAATGTCTCCCGTAACAGGATGTAGAGCTAATCCCTGTGGATTTCTATTTCCATAGGTATATATAGCTTCTTTTGCATTTTCTTGGCCCACAAAAGGATTGTCTTTGGGAATACTTCCGTCGTCGTTCAAACGGTATATTTTTCCGTTATCACGAGTAATGTCTTGTGGGTTTACAAAATGGTTTCCTCTTTCTCCTGCTGAAAAATAAAGAAAGCCCGCTTTGTCAAAGACGATTCTGGAACCAAAATGTTGGCCTTTGGTAGTATTGGGCCCTGCTTTGTATAAGGATTCAATCTGTGTCAAAGCTCCGTCTAGCAGTTTCGCACGAATAAGTTTCGTATTGCCGCCTTCCCCTTCGCCCTCAGTAGAGGCGTAAGTAATATAAATCCAGCCATTTTTAGCATAGTCAGGGTGCAGGGCAATATCTAGTAAGCCTCCTTGACCCCTATTGTATACGGAGGGAACATTTTTTATTTCCGTTTTTGTTCCGTTTTTTATTTGATACAGGATCCCACTTTTTTCGGTAACTAACATGCTACCGTCAGGTAACCAAGTCATACCCCAAGGTCCTGGGATATCTGAAGCTACTGTTTCAAAAGTATAATTTTTCACTTCGTCTTGGATGGTAATATCGTTTGGTTTTTCTTGTGCTTTACAGCTAATAAAAATAAATAAAAGTAGTAATGGTGTAATTCTGCTCATGATTTTGCTATTTTTAATCGCGTTTAAATAAATCCTAGTTCTCGAAGATAGTGAAAGAAGACCAGCTAAACAAGGAGTTTTGGAAAGTCAAAGAGAATGGTTTGCTAAATCTAATTTCAATTTTCGCGTAAAAACAGAAAAGCGAACAGGTTTTTGAGGAGACATATCTGCGCTATCTTTCTAATAAAAGCTTTAAGCGCTAAAAAATAGTCGCCTTGTTATGAAACAACATGAAAATAGGTTCAAGTTTTAAAACAATTGGTTAAAACAAGAATTTTATAGTCCTATTCGTTTTAAATTGTGCCGGTGGTCTATGGTTTTTTTGTTTACCTTTGCGTGATTATTATTAAACAAAATGTTTTGTTATTTTAAAATATATTGGTTGAAGTCTAGGTGTAGACTTCTGATTAAAACAAAATATCGGTTGGCATTGAAATAAGCCGAACTAATTGTTGCTTACATATAGCTCGCAAACAATTTGAAATATTAAATTAAAAAAAAAGTTACATGAAAAGTAAAGTACCTGACAATGTCGTTTATTCAGTTGAAGAAGGATTTAATGCCAATATATTGCCCTACGCTACAAATGTAGGTGCTCCAGTAATTAGAGTGGATGATGTTGTTTCTTGGAAAAGTAGGGGCATTGATAATGTGAACAAAGAGCTTGGAAATAAATTTAACGAATTGAGAATTCAATATCAAAAGTTGATGGAAGAGTACGAATGGAATGAGGTAGTATATAGCGCTAAATTTTCATTTGAACCAGTTATTGGGGAAATCTACCATTTATATAGAGATGCTAATGGAGTAAATTTTCTTTCTTTGATAGGCCCACAAGAATGGAACAAGGAACATATTGGTACATTTAAACTCAATAGTGATAAAAAATGGATACTACTGACTGCAAAAAAATCTGAGATATACTAAATTGAAATTGCGGAGATATTACATTAATGAATTACAAGAAACGTATTCTGATGTATTTTCTACGATTGTATCTTAGGTCAAAATACAAACCATAAACAGTCAATGAATTACACATATATACAAATTTATTCCACATAATAATGTTTTAACCTAAAGGTAAGTAATTTTAGAAGAAGTAAAAGGACTTAGGCCGTTAAAGTTAGGTTAAGCTAAATGGGATAAGTCCTTGATGTGAAAAAGAGAAGCACATAATTGCATCAAGAATCGATCCTCAATTAATATTTTTTTAACCTTTATGTAAGCTGTTTTAAAATCCCTGTGTAAGCTTTTCGCTCCAAATAGTCGGTTCATTATCATAAATAGCGATATATGAAATTTCATTTGCTGCTGTTGAGCTATGCCAATGTTCAGTGTCCTTAAAACATTTAATTACATCGCCTTTTTTAATAAAACAGCATGAAGTACTGATTTCACTATGGCTTAAAAACAAAAAAGACCTTACATTGCTGTAAAGTCTTTTTAAAAAGCTCCCTTGTTGAAAGAAGTTGCAGCTACAGTGTGATTATTGCGTGTGTAACTATCAGTAAATCAAACAAGTGATTTGTTGCGAGTAGTCAATTAAATTAATAATCATCTTTTTGTACCCTTGCTAGTAATTCAGTATCAATTAACTCTAAAGACAATACCATATCTTTTACTGTTTCTTTATATTTCTTAAAGTGGGGCGTTTCAACATGCGATTGATAGGCTTTGAGATTTGCGTATACTTCAAATATAGTGATGGAGTTCGCGTCTTTTTTATCCACTAGCACAGTATAAGATAATACCTCTGGCTCCAGTTTTATTGCGGCATTCATCTGCTCTTTTAAAGCAATTTGGTAGTGCTCTAATTGATTCGTATCGACTTTTATTTTTGCAATTCGGTACATCCTAGTGTTGACTTGTGCAGTAGCAGTTAAACAAATACAATTGAATATACTCAAAAACACGGTAGTTAGTAAGATTGGTTTCATCTTAAAAAAGGTTAGACTACAAAAGTAATATCTTTTTTCATTAGAAATCTTCTTGTTTTTCTATTCTTTCCTGCAATAAATAGAATTTTGAAATTGTCTGTTGTCATAACTTTTTGTTTTAGTCAGACATGTAATTGGTTACGTATAAAAAAAGTGATGCCTTTTAGAAAAAGAGATGATGCCTAATATGTTGCCTTTTTATCTAAAATAAGTTGTCAAAGTTGTCAAATTACAAATCTTCCCTTTTTTAATAAAACAGAATGAAGTACTGATTTCATTACAGCTTAAAAACAAAAAAGACCTTAAATTTCTGTAAAGTCTTTTTAAAAAGCTCCCCTTTCTTGAGAGAAGCTGTATATAGTACTGTTTTTGAATGTCTAATTATAAAAAAATTACCGCTTTAACTATTTGGTTGTTTTAAAATAAATATTTTTGAAACTTTTGAATATTTTATCATAATTTACACACCCTTTCAATGGAAAAGTAAGATTTAAATTAAAGGCTGACAGCTATAATAATAAAAAACATTTGGATGAAAAAGCAGTAGATAACGAAGTTAAATTGCTAATTAAATTAAGGGTATCATAAAACTTGTGCTGTATATCCTGCAACAAATTTCTAATTATAGTATTTGTTAATCAATGCTTCAGCCTCATTAACTTTAAGAGTAATTAAATAATTAAATATTTCTTTTGTTTGGGAATCTGAAACGGTTGATTTAAATTTAGTTTTTAGTAAATAGTATTTATAAATTAATTCAAGTTCTTTAATTGAGTATTGTACGCCAGTAAATTTTTGAAGTTCATTCAAAAAAGAGAATCCAAATTCAACGGTGGGCTCCATCATCGTACCTTCCCCAAAATCATTGAATGTTTGAACCTGAACTACATTAGTATTTAATTTCTTCGTTAAATCAAGGCGGTTTCTTAATGTTGAAACACTTAAATCAATCTCCCAGTTTAGATGGTTATTAGTCCAGCCGCCTTCAATATAATAATCTTTAAACCCAGGATAAGCACCACTAATTTTACTTCCAGTATAATTTATATCCCAATTAGATTGTCCAAAAGAATCACTTGAGTTTACCCAAAAATATTCACCAGGAGACGGTTTAATGTCTAACAAAGTATCACTATTAGTTAAGTATTGTAAAAAATACATTTTAGGAGAAATAGCAGATGAGCTAAATATCGAATTCCATTCATTACCGGTAAAATTATTTCCGAAGGCTAAAAAAACAGTTTGGTTATTAATCTTTAGATAATTTGTCTCGTTGAAATAATTATTTTTTAAAAATTTCAAATCATCAATAGCAGCTAAAGTTTTTTTTTGACCTGTAACATTTTCTACATTCGAAGTAATATACGGTTCATAAACAATTCCGAAATCAATCCCTACTTCCTTGGTTCTTTTTATTAATTGGTCACTATTGTCAAAATTTATTTTATAGTCATATATATTGTGAGTGCCATACCAATCAATTACAACAGCATCAACTCCAGAATATTTCATTAATAATAAATGGTATTCAATAACAGCAGAATCTCCAGAATGGTACGGACCTATTATAGGGTAATAAAAAGAAGCTATTTGTCTTTTTCCCGTTGTACTGTTAATTAAATTAGGATCAGCTTTAGCCATTGTCCAATGTAATCCCCATTCTCCATTATTACTGTCATTTGTTTCAAACCAAGGCATATAATGCATCAAGACTTTTGTTGGATTATTTTTTATCACATTCAAAGCAGTCGGGCTCGGCGCAGGAATATTTGGTGCATTTAAGTTATTATTTCCTTGATTTTCAACTAAATTATTTTCACTTGAACAGGATATTATACAAATTATAAAGCTAAGTAGTGCAATTTTTCTCATTGTTTTATTTAATAAAATGATTTATAAATATAAGTAAAAAATTGAATCTATAAATTACCAATATTTAGTGATATTACAATTTATTTATTTCTTCCCTTTCAACTGCATTTTTCGATATTTATAAATTTGGAAAGATTCATTTAGTTTTGGTTTAAATTAGTATGTAATTTATACTCAAATTTGAACTCATAAACGATTAGTTCCAAATCACTGCTAAAAAATTATTTGAAATTATTATATTTTTAAAATTACTTAAAAACAAAAAAGACCTTACATTGCTGTAAAGTCTTTTTAAAAAGCTCCCCTTCTTGACAGAAGCTGCAGCTGGAATTCAATAATTCAATACACAATTATAAGAAAAATAAGGAGTTAACTTTTTTTAGTTTCTTGAAATTCATACTTTTCAATTTCTTTTAATGTTCATTCTCCTAATTTGTTTTTACTTTTCGTAAAACTACTAGAAGATAGATGAAACGATTGAATATGTTTAAATTTAAATAATTTAAAGAAATCCTATTAGCATTCTTAAAAACTACTATAAGAAATTATTAATTTCAGTCCACTTTTTGCTGAAGATTTACAGCAATGGAAAAATTAATTTGTAGCTAGTATTCTTATCATTCTGCTATTTTTAAAACTACATTACCTGTTTTTTGTCCAGATTCAACGTATTTGTAGGCCTCCACTGTTTGTTCAAATTTATAGTATCTGTCAATTACAGGTTTATACATACCTTTTTCGACTAATTCTTTTAAGAATGAGATATCCTCTTTATTAATTGATGGGATTGGAAATAAAACCCTTTTTCCTCCAAAAATTGGAGTTGTAAGTGCAAAAAACAGATTCTCTGCATTTTTGCCTAATTCTGTGGAGATATAAATTCCTTTTTCAGTCAGCAATGGCTTACACTGCCCAAATGAACTTTTACCTACGGCATCAAATATAAAATCAAATTTTGTTGCTGTTTTTGTAAAATCTTGTGTTTGATAATCAATTACAACAGCTGCGCCAAGTGATTTGATAAGGTCTATATTTTTAGTATTGCAAACAGCAGTAACAGTTGCTCCAAAATATTTTAAAAGTTGAACAGCCGCCGAACCAATTGCTCCGGTAGCCCCATAAACCAATACATTTTGGCCACTTTCTATTTTAGCAGCTCTAATATTATTTAAGGCATAATGCGCTCCTTCCGTAATTGGTGCCGCTTCATAGAAATTTACGTTTTCGGGCAAAATTTCGACAGCTTCATTTTCAGCAATGGTTAAATACTCTGCGTGACCTCCAAAGGTTTTGTCATTATAACCAAAAACTTTATCACCTTTCTTGAATGTTGTGACATTTTTCCCAACTTCTTCAATAATACCTGAGAATTCACAGCCTAAAATAGTATATTTTGGCCGTAAAAGCCCACTCCAGAATCGTGATATAAAATATTCAGCACTGCGAAAACCAGCATCTGTCCGGTTTACTGTAGATGCATAAACTTTCACCAATACCTCTTTGTCTTTTGGTATGGGTTTGGGAACTTCCATTAATTTGACAACTTCTGGTGGACCGTATTTTGTGTGTACTATTGCTTTCATATTTTAATTAAAAATGGCATTTAAAAGGTGTCGGTAATATTTAATCCACCTTATTTAATTGCTGCCAATCGTTTTATTTTCCCTAATTTACCATTGTTAAATGTGCTTTTGATCAGCAATACTTTTAGTTATTTCAGATTTAACATCACCCGTGTGCGCGGTAGTTTTATTTTCTATTAACATAACTTTGCACTCTTCATCAGATGAAACCCGGTGATTGATACCCTTTTTTACAATAAAAATATCGCCTTTGTTCATGATAAAGCTATCTTTTCCTTCAATTTCAAAAAGAAGTTTTCCTTCAATAACATAAAAAAATTCGTCCTCATTTTTGTGATTGTGCCAAGGTATCTTTTCTCCTTTTATTTTTACAAGTTTGATAAAGACATCATTTATTTCCCCAATTATTCTTGGTGAAAAATAGTCCTTGATTTCTATAAACTTTTCTATTATATTCATTTGCGGGTATAATGAGTTTTTATAAGATTTGTACAATTTAAAAATCGATTTTTTAAGTTGTACAAATCGTTTGTTGAATGTTTATTGGTTTGTTATTTAGTTTAAATGTAAGCATAAATTTATGAGGTGTTATACTTAGTACTTTTAGTTTATTTTTTAAGAATTACATTCGTTTTTATAATTATAACACTCTACTTTCACTTTTAGCTTGAGAATCCATGGTACGACCAATGATTAACCCAATTAACATTCCAATACTTAAACCCAAAGCTATGCCCAAAGACCGCTCAAGGCTTGATAAAAACACAATTCCAAAAAGAATTCCGAAAGAAGATCCTAAACCTGTACCAAGATTGGTGTAATAGCCTACAGGCGTTAAAGACAACGCATCCTTTAAATATTTTTCAAATTTACTTAGTGCTTTCTTAACGTATTTTTTTCTGTTTTCAGGATTTGAGTTTAAATTTAAACGATCAAGTTCCATTTCTAAGGAATGTATTTCATCTTTTGTAAACTCTCTAGTCTTCAATTCGGATAGTATATGAAGAAATTTTTCATAAACCCTGATTTCAGATTTATTAGTCGTTTCGGTTTTTAAACTTTCGAAAAAGTTACAGGCTTCTTGTAATGTCATAATTTTTAATGTTTTCTTGGTTAGTGGCTTAAGCCAATAAATATTACATGCTGAAACTTATTTTTTTAAAAAATAACAAAAAGTCATTTAAATAAGGACTTGCAAGTGGTATTTTAACTCCTTAAACTTTCTATATCAGCCATCAATTCTTCCAATTTTTTGAAAACGCTACCGTAAACAAGGTTCAAATCCCATTGATAAATCCTACCGCCAAAAAATGCCAGTAAACCTAAAATTAAAGCTACAATTACAATTCCTATTAGCGGAATTCCAACTATTAGATATGTGTCAGGGAAATTTATGAGTATTTTATGTACCAGTCTTTCTCCTAAAAAGAGACCCTTTGCATCTTTAAACCAAAAACCTAAAATCATTGACATAAATATAATTGGGTACAAAAATGTAGCTATTCTCCTATTGACAGCTACCTGCTTTTTTATCCATTGGTTAAATGCCTTGAGATATTCATAACTACTGCTCCCCTTATCTATGCTTTCTAAACCATTCAATAATCGTTTATTAATAAGAACAAGTACAGTAAGGGTTATGAAAAAAACAATGCCCGTTATAGGTATTCCTATAAAAAAAGTCACAATTAAAAAAATAAACGAAAAAGCAACTATTGCAATCAAATTTATTTTAAACATTCTTTTAAACTTATCTATGATATGAATTGATTTTTGAGTGTAAAGGTTGTTAATTTTTGGCGCTATTAAAGCATCACTTTTTAGAAAACCCTCTTTCCATATATTTTCAATTGATTTTTCCATCTAATAATTTTTTTAATCTAATTTTAATTCTTTTAACACGTACGCCAATATTATTGGGATTTGTTCCTATAATATCAGCGATTTCCTGATATGATTTTTCTTCTAAATACAGCATAATAATGGCTCGGTCAATTTCTGACAGTTTTCTGATGGCATCATATAATAGATTTAGTGATTCGTCTGAAAACGCATCATGATCTTCAGTTTCTTCAGCTGGCAAAGAGTCAGACACAAAATGCTGGCCATTATTTTTCTTTTTCTTAAGTAAGGTCAAACAAACATTTAATGAAATACGATAAACCCAGGTACTCCATTGCGATTCCTCACGAAAGTTTTCTTTACTCCTCCAGATCTGTAAACACACTTCCTGATAATAATCTTCAAAATCCTCCTGTGAATTGGTATATGCCCTGCACAACTTGATAATTATTCCGGCATATGGCAGTATATTTATGTTATAAAAGTCGCTACTCAAGATTGTTTTTATTTTAGTTAGTGGTGTAAATTAGAAATTATTACACACAAATGAAATATTTATAAAAAAATATGCTGTGGATGATATGTATTAAACACTATGAGTTTCTTAAAAAAATTTACGACTTAAAAATTGGAGGTTTTTGCATCGAAATAATATTAAAATTGAATATTCGTCAGTTCGTTAATTTAAATGTAAAAAATAATTTTATGAGGTTTTGTAGGCAGTTTTTATTTTATAAACGTTCTTTTTCAGCTTTTCTCCAAAAGTAAATGGCAAAAATAGTCGTTATAATCGGAATCATAAATCCATATTCATCAATCCAAAATGTAGTTTTATCATTAGAAATTGTTAAAGGCGTACATATTTTTTGAATGTAAATATTGTGAACAGAATGATATAAAACTGCTGGCCATAAACTGTTCGATTTAAAAGTGTAATACGCCAGGATTACAGAAATTCCAATGATCATAATTGTAAAAGCGCCCATATGTAACAAAAGGTATTCACTGCTTCCATATATTAAATTAATTAAAGGAAAATGCCAAATGGCCCAAATAATACCACTTACAATTGCAAGTGCTTTAAAAGACATTACTTTTCTCAATTCAAAGATTAAAAAGCCACGCCATCCAATTTCTTCTCCCAAAGTAGCACCTAAATTTTTTATTACCCCAACTGTCAATAATAGAAAAATCATTACAACTATAACAAGTGTTTGATTCGTGCTTTCAATACCCAATTCATCACTCCATTGTACTATTTTTTCAGTATTTATGAGATTTCCAAAACCAAATAACCAAATTAAGACATAAGCAATTGAAACATACACTATGGGTGTGATGTATGAGCGTCTTAAGTATTTCAATTCTGTTAAACGCCATGGTAAACTTGAAATAGGTCTCATTCTAATTTTCAATGTAATTAAAGATGCTAAAGCTGGCGATAACATTAAAGCACCTACGTAAATACTCGTTGGGTTTAATTTTAAAATCGCATAATATGCTATGGAACTTAAAGCTGTAAGAAGCATTAAAAATAGCATTATTGTTTTCCAAGTTTCTTTCCGTTTCAATATTTCTTTAGTCATGCTAAGGTTTGCTATTTAGATTTTTTTAGTTGTATGTTTATGAAAAGACGAAGATAATATCTTTTTGTTACTTGGTGCGTATCTTATTTTTCTTAAGAAATCTGCAAGAATTTTCGTAATTAGGCTAAAACTAGCAATAAATTATATACGGCTTAAGTTTGTATTTCATACATTATTAAAATAATTGCTGGATCCATTCAGATATAAGAGAATCTTTATTTAAATATAATAGTGTTAAACCTATGGTATCGCTAAAGCCATGAATTAATACCAGTAATAGTAGATTATTCCTATTCTTATTGAATATCAATGAAATTATTAAAGACCATAAAAATACCGATATCATTCCAACAGTACCTTGATACGCATGAGATATACCAAAATAAATCGAAGTAATAATTGCAGATAGAAACCAAGATTTATTAGAGTTCCCAAATAATTCTGCTAAAGCCCTCATATAATAACCTCTAAAAAGAAATTCTTCTCCAAAGGCAGCAAAGATCCACATGACAATCATTATTACTATGTAACCCACTAAATTCCCTTTAATATCCTCTAAAGAGGATAAGTCAAAATCGCCAAAGTAGTGCTGAAGTATTGGGTCAATAATAATGTTAAATCCAATAAAAAAGGCTAGGGTTATGATTAAACTCTTTACAACAGTTTTTTTGGTAATTTTTTTTCCTATTCCAAACTTTGACCATTCAAAATTGCTTCCCCATAAAATTAAAAAGGCAACTCCAAGTCCGAAAAAAAAGACAAAGTTTCGATCTATAAAGCCAAATATTGGCGCAATGAGCATAGTTAAAACAACTATGTATGGTTTTGTTAGATAATTATAAATTTTAGTTTTCATTTTTTTTGTTTTATTATAATTGTTTTTTATCTCCATTTGCTAATACCTGGAAGTAATTTCCTTCTGTTATCAGCAGGCCTTCAGATTTTTTAAAAGGCCAATGTTTACTATAATCTTTTGGGTGCTTAACATCGATGGCAAATACTTTTCCATTGTATAATTTGTTTACATTCCATTGAAGTGTATGGCCAACAATAATTGCTTTAGCATTAAACTTGTCAATTCCTTTTTCAACATCTTCTTGAGATAAATCATCGTTAAAATAACCTCGATACCAACAGATACCATTCTTGCTTGAAAGAATTAATTGCTCAACCGATTCTTGTGGTTTTGGAAAATATGCTTGACGGTAATTATTTCTATTTATTTGATTAACCTCATCAATTGTGACGTCATAATTTGCAAAATCAGGATGTATTCCTCCATGTGCAAAAAGATGACCATTAATTAGCTCTAAAGTATTTTTAGACGTCATCCACTTTCCAATAAATGAGTTTTCATCGTATAGATTATGATGTTGCTTTCCTAGAATTGATGCTACTCCATTATATTTGTAGGAGGCAGATTCGAATTTTCCTTGAAAATTGTACAATTCATGATTTCCTATAATAAAATGCACATATCCACCCTGTTTTTTAGCTTCCTGTTCTATTTTATAAATAAACCAAAGAACTTGTGTTGTAGAAAAGCCTCTGTCAACAAAGTCACCAACCAGTACAAGGTGTCCTTTACCAAATGTCCAATTTAGATTCTTATCAATTACTTTACTGTTAATAAGAAAATCACGAAAGGATTTATAACCACTCTCAATATCTGATATGGCTAGGATAGGTTCATTGTCATAATAAGTAGAAATAGGAATTTCAAAATTAGAATTTAGTGTAAAATTAAAGGTTGAGTTGTCTAAAGGAAAATAGCAACTGGTGGGGATGTCTTCATTTATCACATATTCCTTTTGGTCAAGATAGAATCCATCTGTTTTATTTCCTTTAATGTAATTGACATTTAAAGTACTATCGGTTTCATAAAAAACATATGGGCCTTCTTTCTCTAAATTTAGTTTCAAAGGATTATCACCGAAATCAAAAGTGCCATTTAATGAGACTAAAGTGATAATCCCAACTATTAATAGAACACTTATAGTGCCGAAAACATGTTTTAAATACCGTAAAATTCTTTTTTTCATTATAATAGATTTAATAAATTTATATTTGCTTTTGATGACAGCAAAAATATTTTTAAGAAGTTGAGTAGATAAATAAATGTGATGAAAACACTGCATTGAAGCATAGAATGATTATTGGTGTATGTGAAGAAAACTCATCACACTTAAGAATATGTATAAACCTTAATAATGATCGTTTATCACATAATCCTGTTTATTAACTTGATTATTTTAATTTTGCAGTATGATATCAATCTTAAAAAAAAATAACTGGCTCATCGCTAAAACAATCGTTTTAATAACAATCATAATTCCTATTGGAATTACTGCGTATGAATTTTTTGTAAAAGGAAAGAATTCTGTAGTTTTTTTGGCTGATTATCCAACTGCTGTTGGCATTACAGTGGCTATCTATTATGCCTTACTCCTAGTTGCTGGAATTATCTGGGTTATTTTTCAGTTAAAGTTTTTTATGACATTAAAAAATGAAAAGACGAAAAACGAGTTGTTGCATTTACAGAGTCAGGTGAATCCACATTTCTTTTTTAATATGCTCAACAACTTATACGGGATGATTGATAAAGACACTGAAAAATCAAAAGCTCTTATTTTAAAATTATCTGATTTAATGCGTTATAGTATTTATGAAGGAGAAAAAAGTGTGGTGACACTTGAAGAAGAAATAGCCTATTTGAAAAATTATATCGAAATACATCAAATGCGCTATCATAAAAAGATAGACATTCAATTCAATACCAATGTTGAAGATAGCAACATTAAAGTAATGCCGCTATTATTCATTATTTTATTGGAAAATGCCTTTAAACATGGTGTTGAGAATTTAAGAGACAACGCATTCATTCACATAGACATAACTTCAAAAAACAAAGAGGTTTTATTTCAAATTGAAAACAATTTTGATGAAAATACGTTACCAGAAAAATCAGGAATTGGAATTAAAAATTTAAAACGAAGATTGGCCTTAGCCTATCCTAAAAATCATAATCTTATATTTACAAATGTTGATTCAGTTTATAACGTTCAATTGCAATTAAAACAATGATTAGATATCTTATCATAGATGACGAACATATAGCTCATGATATTATTAAAGGCTATTGTGACATGTTACCTAACATGCAATTGATGGAACATTGCTATGATGCTCTGGAGGCTCTAGATTATTTAAATTCTAATTCTGTTGATTTGATTTTTTTAGATATAAACATGCCTAAACTCAAAGGTTTTGACTTTCTAAAAACGCTATCAAGTAAACCAAAAGTTATTGTTACAACTGCTTATAAAGAACATGCATTAGAAGGATATGAATTAGATATTACTGATTACCTTTTAAAGCCCTTTAGTTTTGAACGTTTTTTAAAAGCGGTCAACAAAGCTGTTCAAGCAAAAGAAAGTATTCCTAAAAAAAAGCGACCTATAGAGAAAACCAAAACAGGACATATATTTCTTTATAGTGATAAGAAATATATTCAAGTAAAGGTAGCTGATATTCTATATATAGAAGCAGCAGGTAATTATACTAAAGTCGTTTTAAAAGATAACAGTATCTTGGTTAGAGAGAAAATTTCAGATATGTTAGGTAAATTATCTTCAGAGCTGTTTCTTCAAGTTCATAAGTCGTTTGTTGTTGCTAAAGCGCAAATTTACAGTGTAGACGGAAACAGAATATTAATTGCTGATAAAATTATTCCTATAGGAAAGTTTTACAAGGCTAATATTTTTGAATTGTTAAAATGATAGTTTATCTGTTTTAATTGTTGCCAACGAGTTTTTATAATATTTCTGCAACTTCAAAATCAAAAAATTTTCGGCTGCAGCAAATCGTTTTTTGAATTCTTGTCGGGTCGTTAGCTTAAATGTAAACATAAATTATATACGGCTTGCAGCACGTTTATTAACCTATTTGTATTTCTTTTGTCCTTGAACCTTTAATGAGAAGCCAAAGCATAAATACCAATTCGCCCAATGCGGTAAACATAGTAAAGCTTGTATTGAGATCGGGATACAAAAACACTTTTAAATGGCCGACAACATAACCTATACCAGCGATGATTAATAACCAACCCATTATTTTGGGTATATATCCTGCTTTTAATACCAAAAAGCCAAGAAGAATAAGATATAAACCAAATAACACTAGGCCGAAAAACCATTCGTATTTGTAGGATTTAATATAAAAAAGCATAAATTCTGAAATTTGCTCCTGAGAATTCAAATGAAAGTAGGAAGACCCTTTTGTAAGGGTAAACACCTTTATCAAATTCGTTACGGCCACAAGATAAACTCCAGTGTATAGTAACCGAAACCAAGCCGTGAGTAATGATAGACTTTTATTTACAGGCTTTAAAAATATATAAAGTGCCCAGGCTACAACAATATCTGATACTATTGTGATAAAGATCAGAAATATGGCAACATTAAATAAGAGTGAATTATTTGTGATATTAGATGCAGTTTCTAATGCATTATTTGGATTCACTAAATCTGGGATTATTTTAAATTCAGCAAACGGAACCGTTAAAGTCATAATTAACAGTCCAATTCCAGCTATTATAGCTGCTTTTGAAAGTGAGATGTCTTTATTCATTTTGTAATTTAAATTAGTCATTTGTCTTAATAATTTCCTTAAATATTATACCTGTAAGATAAATTAATTCGTACTTGTATTTTTTTGTTTGGATCTGCTATTTTTTCTTTAGTGCTTCAATCCTATCTTTATAGGAATCATCACCACTTATTTCATAAGCTTTAGCCACAAATTTTAAAGCATTTTCATTATCTCCATTTCTTTCATAATAATCTGCCATAGAATCGTAGCTATTGGGACTATTTGGGTAATACTCAATGGTAAGTTCAAAGTACATCTTAGCTCTTTCCATTTGGCCCATATCCATACTCATGTAACCCTGCATATTTATTAAGAATTCGGGCAAAGGAGGTACAGCGTAGCCGAAATGTGTTTCAAGTTTATGTTGTCGATACCTAACAATCTTATTAATTTCATCTGCAGTGGTAGTTGGCATATTATATTTGTCAACATTTTCCATCTGGTACCATTCAAAAACAGAAATTAAACCATCCATAATGGAAGGAAAGGTAATAGTACCATGTAAATCTCTTTGATAAAACTTCCATCCAAAAGCTAATTGATTTTGCTTGTTTTGATTCAATATTTCAGAAAAAGCAATATTAGATCGTGAAAATATGGTAAAGCCTGTTGTGTCTTTTTTTATTTCATTTAAGGTCATCCCTGAACCTCCCAGCGACATAAATAATGACTTCCCTTTGTAATCAGCACTTGAAACTTTATCTTTTGCTTCCTTAATTAATTGTTGATTATCCCAATCCAAACTAGGATCAATCGCCAAATAATTGGAAAATAATTGTGGGTGATGAATTAGGGTGTAAATAGTAAATAAGCCTCCATAAGAATGACCAATTAACGTTCTAAAATTAGTAACAGGATATTTATTTTCTACAAATGGAATTAGTTCAGTCTCTATAAACTTACTAAAATTAGCAGCTTCTCCGTTTTCTTGTTTAAAAGGACTTCCATACATCTCAGTTACTTTTGAAGTTGTTAAGTCACGCATTCTGTTTTTATCGTTTGAAATGCCAACAATAACCATTTCGGGTGTAAAGCCACCACTATAATAGTTTTGTACATCATTCACTGTTGGGAGAAATACTTCACCATCTAAAACAAAAACTACTGGGTATTTTATGTTTTCATCGGGTTTGAAATCAGCAGGGAGTTGCACATAAATAGTTCTATATTCTTCTAAAGTTTTAGAGTAAAGACTATCAATAGCGCCTACTTTTTGTAAAAACTGATTGTTTTGATTTGTTTGGGAGTGTGCAAATTGTTGTAAGAAGACAGCAAGTCCCGTAATTAATACTATTTTAATTCTATTCATCATTTGTTTGTGTTTAATTGTTAGTAATTGGTTTTATATGATTTGTGCGACTTTAAAATCGCTTGTTGACTATTTATCAGTTCATTATTTAGTGGCGTAAATTAAAAATTATTACATTGTTAGGCAATTTTGTTTTTTCTTGTAAAATAAATAAGTGTTAATAGTAACCTCACCATTAATTTTTGATTATTTGATTACATTATTACGCCATCATTTAGATATAATGCTATCAGGCTTATAGAATTAATAATTGCATGTGCAATTATTAGAGGGAAAAGTTTTCGTTTTATCAGAAAATATATTGAACCAAATATTAGCGCAATAAAACCAGTTGCAATAACACCTGCCAACCCTTGATAAATATGAAGCATCCCAAATATTGTTGCGTGTATAATTAATGCCAAAACAATACCTGATTTATTATTTCCAGTGCAATCTACCAATCTGTTTAGTAAATATCCCCGAAATAATATTTCTTCACCCAGTGCTGCACCAAACCAAACTACAACAATTAGATAAGGTACAAACACAAATGGTTTTCCCATAAAAAAGGCAAATCTATCTGCTACATCTGTTGGATTAGTCAAACCGAAATTTTCTAATAATGGCTTTACAATTAGCCCCATAATTGAAAAAACCAGCATTACTGTCCCAATTGCTAACAATATATTAATCAGCCAATTTTGTAAACCTTTTGGAAGTTCAAATCCTAATTCTTTCCATTTTAACTTTTTTTGTTTCATGAAAATTGTACTGACTATAATTCCACACCAAATTGCTATCGAACCAGAACCGATGATGTTAAAATAATCTCCAATATGTTTTATGCTTACTATTGTAATAAACACAATTGCAATTTCTATGACTATTTTTATATTAAATGATTTATTATAATGTTTTTTATTATTCATCAAGTTTGTGTTTTTTTCTTGTTCAAAAAGAAGAGAGCGTTGCTGCTTCAAAATTTATGGAACCATCTTTTAAGATTAATCCCGTATTAGATACTGTTATTTTTAAATCTTGCATCCCACCATTTTGATGCCCATTGATAAAAAATTCATTTTTACTTATGGGAATTAAATATACCTTGTCAATATGATTTGTTTTAACGGAATCATCCATAAACATTCCTTGTATTTTATGGTCGGCATTAATACTTAACACGATTCCGATGTCAACTGTTTCAAAATGAAATCTGATATGAACATTTTTAACTTCATCTCCATCAATTTTATAAATATTGTAGGACCTGAATTTACCGGCGTGTTGTAAAAAATTCGACCACATACCTTTTAATTGTCCTAAACCTTCTTCTGTACCTAAAAACCCTTTCATTTGATCATTCGCATAATTAATAAGTCCTTCAAAATTTTGAGTACTCATTGCATTTGCAAAAAATAAAGCAGTTTCACTGGGGGCATCTTGTTCATTTGCATTTCTTGAAAAAGCGTACGTAAAAACCGACCAAGGTGCTGCACCTGCTGTTTCTAATAAGTAAATGTTTCCTTTATTTTTTAGGAGAAGTGAGTGTTCATTATCCAATTGATAGGTGTTCGTTTCATCAACAATACTATTGTCTATAGTAGTTTTTGGCGTTGGTAAATTTTCTATGCTTTTACCTTGTAACAGGGCAATAATTTTATCTGTAATTTCAGGGACAAAAGTAACCTCACCTTGAAACTCATCTGCTACCGGATTTACAGAAGTAGCGTTGGAAAGGATGATTATTTTACTGTTTTTTTCTGGCAATGAACCCATCACTGACGCATAACCAGGAAGTAAGCCATTGTTGTATATCCATTTTTCATCTCCTTTATGGTCAATAACCCAGCCCAAGCCAGATAACATTTCATTAACACCCATTGCTTGTGTAGCGGTATATATTTTATTCACGGATGCTGGTTTTAATAATATCCCGTTATCTAAGGCTTGCATAAATTTGAATAAATCATTGGTTGTTGAATTCATATCAGCAGCGCCCATAAGCCAGGAAGGATGGAAAGGTGAATTGAATTTTATAAATTCAGTCATCCCTAAACCTAAATACCGTTGTGCTTTTTGATTTATAGATTTAAATGATGCAATGGTTGTATTTTTCATTCCTGCAGGTTTAAAAACTGCTTGTTCCATAAAGTCAGCATAAGACTGTCCGCTTACTTTTTCAATGATATTAGCTAACAGCAAGTACCCAAAATTATTATAGTCATACCCTTTTCCCGGCTCAAACTTTAATTTGGAATCTTTAAATTTTTCTAAAACTTCATCAAAAGTTATGGCAGTTTCCTCTGGCATCAATCCATTTCCGTTATCGTCTGTTCTGCCAATATTGGCTTCCATACCAGAACTGTTATTTAGCAAATGTTGAATTGTTATGTCTTTTGAATAGTCAGGCATAAAATTTGGGAAATAGGTTGAAACAGGTGTTTCTAATGTTAATTTTCCATCTTCAACTAATTTCATAATTCCAACTGCTGTCAATGATTTTGAAAGAGAGGCAATGCTAAATATCGATTTTTCAGTATTTTTTTTATGTCCCTTTCTATCAGCATAACCAAAACTTTTTTGATAAATGATGTGGTTGTCTTTGCTAATTAAAACACTTCCAACAAACCGATTATAAAACGAATAACTTTCAAATAAGTCATCAATATTTTTTTCTAATTCTTTGTTGAAGGTTGATTGTCCAAAGGAATTAATTCCTAAGATTAATGTGATGAATAGTACAACTGCTTTCTTCATTTTTATCATTTAATAATTAATTTGAAGCAATATTAGAATGTATAAATGACACCCTAAAATGAAAGTGATTGTTACCTGCTTTGCTGTGACAGAAACCCATAATTGTGTGAAAAAAGGTGAACTTCACAGTACTATAGGATTTGGCCACAATAATGACATCTTTTGTCCCATTTAAAATTTTAAACTATTATAAACCCTATTTTTGACAAAGAAACGATTGAATATGAAAAAATATATAGAACCAATAATTCATATTTTAGTATGGGGAATAGGTTATTTTCTAATTTTAAACTATACATCTACCATAGGTGATTTCAGGAAAGACAGAGGCCCTTATTGGGTTGCCCTCCTTTTTGGGATGCTTATGAACCAAGTCGTTTTTTATACAACCGCATTTTTTTTGGTTCCAAAATTTTTGCGGCTAAAAAAAATTAAGGCCTTAATATTTTCGTTATTGGGTGGTTTTATATTTATTAATTTATTTGAAAGTATTGTAGATTATAGCTATCTGACAAATTTTTTCTCCTCTGCGAGTGAATCTTTTGTGGTGTATTTACTTTATAATTCAGTGATTGGTTTTTTTACTTTATTGGTTGCATTGTCTTATTCGCTTATTAAATATTGGATACAAAATGAAAAACTTAAAAGGGTTTTGCTTGAAGAAAAACTTTCCACAGAAATGGCATTTTTAAAATCTAAAATCAACCCTCATTTTTTGTTTAATGTTTTAAATAGTTTTTATGCCAAATCCTTAAAGCATAACGTACCGGAATTGGCTGATGGCATTGCGAAACTAGCAGAGTTGATGCGTTATATGGTTTATGAAACAAATGAGGATAAGGTAGCGCTTGAAAAAGAGATTCATCACCTTAAAAATTTTATTCAGGTTTATCAGTTACGAATTGCTGAAGACGACAAAGTATTCATAAATTTTAATATTGAAGGAGACATAAAATCAGTAAAAATAAGTCCGATGTTGCTTATTCCTTTTGTTGAAAATGCGATTAAACATGGTATTGACCCTAAAACAAAATCAATAATCGATATTTCCTTAAAAGCGGAGGCAAAAAATTTATATTTTAAAGTAACCAATACCATACATCAAGGTGCTTATGGTTTAACTGATGAGCCCTCTGGTTTCGGACTTGACAATTTAAAAAAGAGACTCTCCATTTTATATCCAAATAGGTATACTTTGGAAACTAAAGAGGAAAAGGGATATTTTATATCTTTACTTATTCTGAAACTTGAATAACCATTCGTATGAACTGTGTAATAATTGATGATGAACCCGCTGCTATTGATGTACTTAAATATCATTTAAGCAACATACCATTTGTGACCTTAAAGAAATCTTTTAGAGATCCATTGGATGCGCTTGAATATCTTCAACAACATCCAATAGATCTTATTTTCTTAGATATAAATATGCCTAAATTATCAGGGATTGGCTTTCCTAAGTTTTTGCAAAATCCACCACTTATTATATTTACCACAGCGTATTCAGAATATGCTTTGGAAAGTTATGAGCTTAAAGCAGTTGACTATCTGTTAAAACCCATTGAATTTAACAGGCTGCTTCAGGCAGTTATGAAAGCAAAACAGCATTTAGAAAAAAATAATAAGATAACAGCTTCAAGCTCTGAAATTTCTCCTGATATCTCTGAACAAACAATTTTTATTAAAAGTGGATCAGATTTTCATCAATTGTTTATTCAAAATATAAAATACATAGAAAGCGACGGTAATTATGTGACTTTTTATACCGATAAACGACCTGTTTTGGCTCGCTATAAACTATCTGAAGTGTTAGAATTACTTCCAAAAGAATTTTTCGCAAGAATACATCGATCCTATATTGTAGCATTAAAACATATAGAAACGGTCAAAAAACATTGTGTAGTAATTGACGATAAAGAGATTCCTATAAGCAGCAATTATAGGGAAGATTTTTTTGCTTTGATAGATGACATAGGTAAGAAAAGGGATCATAGAATCTAAAAAAAAAAGGAATTTCAATCAAAACCTTGCTCAAATCTTGCGCATAAAAAAAGGTTATAAAACTAAATGCATTGAACCCTTTACAATATCCTAAAAAACAAAAAAGCCTTAACAAATTAATGTTAAGACCTGTTTTGCTCCCCTTAAAGACGAAAGATGCAGCACAAACTCAATCTATATTTACATAACAATATGGAAATTAAATAGTTAACTTATTGCAAAAATTACACTAAGTTAATTTTATTAAACTAAATTAGTGTAAACTCTCCATTCAAACCTTTGTATTTTTCGTAATCCTGAACCAATCTTCCAACAACTTTGGTTAAAGTTAAAACATTCCCAATAAGTCCTATTGAGTTAGGTTTGGTGTTGTACTCGATACATAGTTTATAAAAAAAGTGATTTACATATTGTTTAACATCTTCATTTATTTCCATTATGTTCTCTCCAATCTCAGGCACAAAATGAAATACTAAGTCATCGTTCAATAGTTCTAATGAATTAGACTCTTTCATTATTCTTGAACAGGTTTAATTAGATTAGTTATTAATTTTTTAATCTGATTTTCGGTGAGGATGATTTTCGTTTTTGATTTTGGTAATTTTTGGTCTGTTTTCATATTATTCTTTAACAATAAATATCAAGACAATTTAGAAATTAAAAAAATCTTTTATTGAATCCTAATTTCCTTGATCCTTAAATCTTCTTTGTTTTTGCGCTCAACAAAAACTTTGCTTTTGGTCTTCAAAACTCCCATAATTTTATCTTCAATTTGATACAACGATGAACGCAGTTTTTTCTTTCTACTCTCGTAACTTAAATGGAATTCAAAAACATCCATCAGTTCGGGAAATTGAATAAAATCAGGATATTTATCAAAAATTAAATTAAATATTTGTTTTTCCTCTGCGTTTAAAATTAGATCAATCTCTTTTCTTTTTAAACTAATTTTTTGGAAATTGGTTTTCTTATTTATTATGAAGAAAACTATAATTACAAGAATTAATCCTCCCAACAAATAATAACCTATGAGGCTGTCGTCTTCAGAATATAGGCTTTCGGTTCTTGTTGGTTTTCCTAGAAAATCATCTGTGCTAACAAACAAAAGTTTATTTCCAAGGTTGGGTTTGTCAAGAATCAAATAAAACCCATCCTTAGATTTGTTGTAAGTAATGTAGTTGCGAAAAAAATCTTTTTTTAGTGATTTTATCATATCAATATTTACATTTTCGTAAAACTCAACTTCATTTTCTTTTATGTTAATTGCATAAACTCTATCGCTAGTTAACAACAAGTTTTTTCCATTGAAATCATAAATTATAGTGTAATTTTCGTCATCTGTAAATGATTTTCTATTACCCAATAAATCCCATTCTTTAAACTTTAGATTGAACTTCCAATAGTCGTCTAAAATGATTCCCTTTTTAGTTCCATTTTCTTTATCGTTATTATATCCAAAACCAGAGCCTATAAACAAATCATCTCCAATTACTTGCCCAAACATTTTCTTTCTGCCAAATGGAGATTTTGAAATTGTAGTAGTAGTAGTAATTAGTTCTGTTTCTTTTTTTGATTCATTAAAGTAAGTAAGGATATTTTTAAAAGTAAATAATCCATATCCACCAAAGTTGTAGATAGATCCGTTGTATAAAAAAGGGAAACTCTGATATTGGGTATTGAATTCAAAGGATTCATCAATTCTCTTAAAATTCAAACCGTCAAATTGATAAATAATCCCTCCCGAATTGTGCATTAAATACCCTTTGTTTCCATTAGATATAAACGCAAAATCGTTAATTATAAGATTGTGTTTTTTGGCGACCCATTTTGTTTTATTTGGGTTGCTATAAATAGAATCTCCTGAAATAAGGTAAGATTTGTCTTTGAAAGTAAATAAAAATGATCCGTTATTAATAGGAGCTTTAAATTCTTGGGAATAAGAATTTAAACTCATCATTGTCAATACTATATAAATAAAGTGTTTCATAATTGCGACAAAATTAATGAATACAAAAATAGGGGAAATATCAGGGATTACTATAAATTTTAAAAGAAATATCCTTTCAAATTTTAATTTTGATAATTAATGTTCGTAAACCATTAAATTATTATTTTGATTAATGGATAATATAATATAAAATCTATGGGAAGTATATTGTTTATTGCTTTTGCGATAGGGTTTTTTATGTCTGATAAAAAAGAAAAATCCCAATTCTTTAAAGAGTCAATAGTTAATATAGGCGGAACATTAATATTGGCTGCTATCATTGTTTTTTTTCTAGACAAACTTGATATACTCCCATACACAAGCACAATTTATTTCTTGAAAAGAATTCTTTTTGGAAATCCCTTTCAAATTATTTAATAAATTTTTTATGAAAAAACTTAAATATTTCCTAATTACAAGTCAATTGTTTTTTGTTTTTGGATGCGATACAGTATGTCTAAATGAAAATGAAAAATTATCGCTTGCAACTGAATTAGTATCAGGAAAAATGTATGAGGTAGTAGATCAAAAATATGATGGTGGCAATAACCTTCAATACCAAATACAACAAGTAGATTACGATTGTTTGAAAACAGAAATAAATGTCAAAACTAGGCTCACTTTTGATGGTCAATTTTCGGGTATTCAATATTGGTCAGTTGGAATTTTTTCAATGGATATTGCCAAAAGAACTTGGGTTTTCAAAGAAATTAGTACCGACCCATTATTAAAGACCGCTCTTAATTTAAGTGAACAAACCAAAAGAGAAATACTTAAAAATTTTGAGTAAATCTTATTTAAGTATCATAAAGACTAAACTAATTATATGTCATACTGTATAAATTGCGGAACACAACAAGGAGAGACAGCAAAATTTTGTCATAGTTGTGGAAAAAACCAAGAAGAAATTAAAATTAGTAATCTTGTTGCAATTACTTTAGATAAGTCTTCACCTAATTTATTACTAACTGCAAGTGTTAAGACAGAAGAAGGTGATTTAAGATATGGTAAAATCAATATAAAGGGTGATTGGGTCATTCAGCCTATTTTTGATTTTCTAGATGACGAAGTTGATTTTGAAGAAGGAGATTTGATTAGAGTAGAATTAAATCAAAAATGGGGTTTAATAGACCAAATGGGGCATTGGGTAATTCAACCAAATTACAACCAAATTAATGAATATTTTGATCTAAATAGCTATTTTAAAGCTCAATCTCTTAATTATGGTTATGGATTCTTAAATAAACGAGGCGAATGGGCGGTGCAACCGGTTTTTGATTTGATAGGTGTTTTTGATTATGATTTAAAAGTTTACCCTGCTTGTGTAAACAATAAATGGGGTACTATTGATTTAGATGGTAATTGGGTAATTCAACCTGTTTTTGATTTTAATTTTTTTTATTTTAATGCTGACGGAATTTCAACGGCAGCCATTAAGAATAAAATGGGGTATATTAATAAATTAGGAAATTGGATAATAGATCCGATTTATGATTCTACTGAGAATTTTGATGAACAAGGTTTTGGGCTCGTAGGGCTAAAAGATAAAATGGGATTCATCAATTCAAAAGCAGAATGGATAATACCACCAATTTTTGATGAACTTGGATCGTTTGATAATCAGGATTACTCAAGGGCAAAAACAGATGGGAATTTTGGATTCATCGATAGAAATGGAAATTGGATAATTCAACCAAATTTTATTGATGTTGATTTATTTGATAATCAAGGTTACTGCAGGGTAGAAATAAATACCAAGGTGGGTCTTATCGATAGAAATGGTAATTTTTTAATACAGCCAATGTTTGATTCTCTGGCAAGTAACGATGATCAAGAAATGTACAGGGCAGTATTAAATGAAAGAGCGGGATTCATAAATTGTAATGGTGAATGGCTTATTTCTCCTATTTATAAAGATGAGTTTTACGGCGATTTATTATATAATTTTGATAAAAATAATTTAGCCAAAGTCAGAATTAATGGAAAATTTGGTTTAATTAACACAAAAGGCGAATTAGTATTTAAGATTGAACACCATCTTTTGGAGGTTGTCAAAGAAGGATTATACAAAATCTCAACAAACAATAAGTATGGCTACGCTGATGAAAATTGTAATTGGATAATTGCTCCTCAATTTGATTATTTTAAAGAAAGCCCTTTAAATTATGAAGATATGATTTGGAATGATGAAATTAAGGATTGGGAAGAAGAAAATGATGAAGAAGATGAAGACGAAGATTATCCAAAATATGACTTTGAATCGTATTTCTCTAATGTCATAGGCAAAGAAAAAATCTACCTAGAAGATAATATTCCTGAGAAAAAAATTAAAGCGTTTTTAAAAAATTACAACTCGGATTTTGTAGACAACTCGGAGATATGTGTATACTATGATGATACTCTATGGGGAAAAGGTGATGATGGTTTTGCTATTCTTCAGAACAATGATGGCTTACTTTATTTGTTTATCAATGAATATGGAAGAACGGCCGTTCATTATTGCCTAGGTAATGACGAAGTAAATTTAGCTATAAATAAGATTGAATATTCAGATAAAAAGGGGCTAACAATCCATTCAATTAATCCAAAAACTCTAGAAAAATATGATCATAATATTTCGTCTTTCACAAAGAAAGATGTTACAGAGGCATTGTATAATTTTTTAATTGAAAATACTGTGTTGTTTGATGAAGATGACGAAGATGATGAAGATAACGAAGATTATGAAGACGCAATTGAAGATGACGATCCTTTAGGAATTAGAGTTAATACAACATCAACGGATCAAAATGACCCATTGGGATTAAGAAATTAAAAATCTAATATGAAAAAATATTCAGTATCAGAATTTGCACAATACATCAGAGATAAAAACTCTGGTGCATACAAAGATTTGTCAGATGCTAAATTAGTGGATCTATGGTTGAAAAAATTTCCTGAAGATAAAAATAAAATAACTAACCATTCTAAGTTAAAAAAGTATAAATATTTAATTTTTTTCGCCTCTATATTTTTATTAACAATAGGATATTTAACTTACCCAAACAATAAATATCCCGAAAATGAATCAGAGTTAAAAAGTCTTCTTTGTGATAAATATTGGAAAATTACTGGCGCCAAGGTTAATGAGATTTATATTGACAACGAGTTATTACTACCTCCTTCTTCAGATACATCAACACGCGACAGTGTAAATTTGTTGTATAATGATTTCGAAAAACAATTGCTAGAAGACAAAAAAGGGGATTGCTACATATATTTTAATAAATGGGGTTATTGCGACAATAATCTAGTTTCGGATAATTCAATGTATACTAAAGGATACCTTGTAGGAACTAAAGATATTGTTTATTCGTTAGACTGTATGGGTATCAGTAATGCTGATGGGTATTATTATATGAAAGGTGAGAAAAATAATCATATAATAAGCTCTTATGATTCTAACAATGAATATGCTAATAATCACATTATAGATGAACACACAATTAAGGTTGATTACATTGATTCAAACAAATTGATATTAATTCAAGACAAAACTTATTTAAGTAATAGCGGTCAAATAAATATTAAGTACAAAACAGAATATAAAATTTATTCTCCACTTCAGCCAGTCAAAGATTTTTTGTACGATAATAGGCGTGCTCCATCATTGGATGATCTCTAATGGATATGGAAAATGTAAAGTTATAAATAAGTAAAATTTATTTAATATTGATAATGAAAAAAATTATAAAGTCAAGAATTTAATCAATTATTTAAGTATGAAATATTCTATTGAAGAATTTGCTCAAATTATAAGGAATAAATATCCCAAAAAGTATAATGACCTAACCGATCCCAAATTAGTTGAATTGTGGTTGAACAAAAATCCTCAAGATTCAGCGCTTATAAAAAAAGAGACTTGGGGGTGTGGATGGTATTTGTTTTTGTTGTTTTTTTTATGGTTTGGGCTTACTGTATACAATGTCAAATTTGATAAGATCAATTTTATTAATAATATCAATAAATCTGTTTTTGGCAATAATCCAAAGTTTATTAATAATCCAATAAATGAAAATGATGACTCAAATTCAGATGTAATTATTAATGAACTTGGATCAAGCGATAACGAAGAAACTTATTATGACTTTGAAATAACGCAGGATTCTAGAGATTTTTTAAACAATAGTCCAATTATTAAAGTATTAAAATTAGATGAAAATACAACTAACACATTACTTGCAATTTTAAGCGATCCAAATCCTGACCCAGATAATAGAAAAGGAGATTTTTGTGATAATACATCAACAAGATGTTTGTATTGTAATGAGAGAGTTCCCGGGGAGATATATACTAATAAAAATTATTTTAGTAACGAATTAGACTGTGATGGGGTATTTTCAGTATATAATTTTAGATGCTATACCGCAAGATTACTAATGAATAATCATTCCACTAAAAATGATAATGAAGAGATAGATCATTCGGGTAGTATTGAGGAACAATTCAATTCAATTGATTGGAGAGGAGTTATGAATGATGCATTATATGAATCAATATTGAAATTTAAACCTGTAATTGAAAATGCTTGTGAGAATTTCAAATACGGGGTAAAATATATTTGTGTTGAAAACCCAGTAAAAGAAGGGAGCTTAAATTTTTGTTCAGAAAAATGCAAAACAGAATATAATTATAGCCATTAATAGTTTAAAATAAATGAAAAAATTATCAATTGTCGGGATCATAGTAAGTTTTCTTGGATTATTTCTTACTTTTTTTATTAATTCTAAAATTTCAGAATTTATTGATAAAATGTTAGATTATTCTTTTGTTTTAACAAATGATAAAAAGCATCTTGATATTTTTGATATACTCGTTGATCACTTTGACTATATTCAGCCAAATTCTTATTTTTTGTTATATGGGTTCTTTTTATATTTCCTAGTATTTTCTGTGGTAGTTTATCGAAAATCCTGACTGTATTCTTAAAATAGAAATTATATTTCATACACAAAACCAATATCTATACTTATGATTAGAAAACCACTTTTTTATTCTGTATTATTCTTTCTTCTACTAAATTTAAATTCCTATGCCGATAGCCCTTTAACTTCAATTGATTTTTGGACTATTCATACTGAAGATTTTACTGTTCGGAACGCATTTAGAAATCAAAAAATGGATAAATCAACCATTGATTTTATATTAGATGAAAATAATTCCCTAGAAATTAGATTGTCTGTTATAAATGCGATTGGATGGAAGTTTAATTCAGATAATAAAAAATCAACTGCATTACTTAAATCAATTTTTAAAAAATATAAAGTACGTTCTATTGATAATTTGTTTGATGTTAATCACATTAATATTTTAACGTGTTATACTTATTCTCTGGCTTTGGACAACTATAAAAATGTAGATAACATCATTCAACTATCGAATAAAGTATCAAATCTAGATCCAAATAATTTTTATTCGAAATACATATCTGTGCTAATAGAATCACAAAAATATAGTCTTTCTTTTCAATGGTGTAATGTAGATTTAGTTTATAGGAAACTTCGAGAGGATGAGTATTTTAAAAGTGATTTTGGTAAAAAATTATATGATATTACTTTTGATTATATTGATGCATATGATAATGATTGTCCAGCAGGAGTATTTGATTATTATATCGACCTGAGTAATGATATAAAATTTTACGAACTTAAAAAAAGCTATAATATAATCAATATTCAGATTCATCCTGTATTATACAGAGATGGCAAAATTGAAATTTTTTCAGATATTGGAGATTTAATAGATAGTATTCCATTTGTATCTGCTGATTACGCTATTTTAGACATAGCCAAATATAATTATAATCAAATCAATATTAAGTTTACTGATATTGATAACCAGTCAATTTCAATAACTCTTAAAAAATAGTTTGCAAATTTTTGTTTCTGAATCAAGGATAAATTCTATGTTCTGAGATTTTTTTCCAAAAATATTTTTATCGTGAAACCGTCCCCCTCCTAAAGATGACCAAAAACACCCTTATACAAAGGGGGATGTGAGGGAGGGAGGGGGGTACCCGTACCCCCGGTGAAGAAATCTGGCACTTTCTCGGGAAATTATGTTTGGCTTGTCGAAAGTTAAATTTACTACGGTGACTGGGAGATACGGTGAAATTGTTTGACCCAAATTGTAAATCCGAAACACCCGGAGTACTGGCGCAGATCTTTATTATGTTTGGCTTTTTGATGAAGGTGAAGATCTCCCGGGGAGATTAAATTGTGTTTGGCTCATCATCTAATTATCAACTATCGTGTCAATTTAATTAATGTATCAAAAAAATACCAAAAAAAGGCGCCGACTTATTGGTTTTCCGCTGTATGTTAGCCTCAACGAAATCCAAAGGATTTAATTGATACACTATGACACGAGCAGTAATCTTTTCGAGAGTGTCGTCTGAAGGGAATAGACAGGACAACGAAAGACAGACAACAGAACTTATTGAGTACGCAAATAAAATGGGATATGAACTTGTTGGGGTTTATGAGGAAAAAGTAAGTGGATTCAAGAATAATAATCAGAGACCAATTTTTTCTAAAATGTTGGACGAACTTGATAGTCAAAAAATTGACAAAGTGTTGGTTTGGGAGTTGAGTCGTATCGGGCGAAGTGTAATCCAATCTTTGCAAAACATACAATTACTGACTGACAAGAAAGTGTCTATCTATATTAAGAATTTCAACTTAGAGACATTGAATGAGGATAAAACTCCCAATGGTTTATCATTGTTTATGGTTCAGATCCTATTTTCAGTTGCAAGTATGGAGAGTCAATTAACTCTCAGCCGTTTGCAATCCGGTTACCGCTCTTTGTTAGCCTCAAAAGGATCAAAAGCTGTCGGCCGTAAAATTGGATCAATTGAAACTGAAGAAGAAACAATTCAAAAACATTCAGATGTAATTAAGTTATTAAAGAGAAAATTATCAATAAGGCAAATATCGGGTTTGACAAAAAAATCCACTAATACTGTGATGAAAGTAAAAACCACCGCATTAAAAATGGGATTAATCTAATATGGTTGAAATCGGATTCATATTATATTTTTCGACTTTGTTTGTGATTTATGTGGTGATGACAATTAGAGATTCATTAATAAAAAAGAATAAGTCTGCTAAAATCAGAGACCTGAAGATATCAAAGAAAAAAATGGTGGAAAATGTATTACACTGGTGTGAGTTAAATCATTCTATTCCTAAGTTTAGAGGAAAACTGTCATACAAAATCAATTATTACAATCACTCCAAAGTTGAAGGTTGTTACTGCAGTTATAATAAATGTATCATTATTTATTTAACCCCGGAAAAATCGATTGGGGAGGTTGTGGATACTTTATTGCACGAATACAAGCATCATATAGATATGCGGACACAGAAAGAAGTTAGACTATATTCGAAACAACTGAATGAATTTGGATATGACAGTCATCCGATGGAGGTAGTCGCTCGTCAATTTGCCCAAAAGTATCGAGATACCTGTTTTAAAACTTTTAAAAATAATTGGCTTTGATTGACGAAAGGGTCAATTTCCCACTACATATTTTTTAACTAGAACAACTACTATCTTTTTCTAATTTATTCAGATTTTAATACCTCTTATGGGAAATCAGATTAATAAAAATCTTTAAACTAGGTAAAATTACCACTCAGATTTTTACGACAAAAAAAACATCAAAAACCTACCTAGTCGACCCTTAAAAACGAGTTAATAAATTGATTTATAATAAATTAGCATAATATTTTCTTGTTTAAATCTACAAGATTTCGTATATTTATATCGTAAACCTTGCAATTTAAATTTATGTTAGCCAAGCCAAAAATTGAAAATCAATCCAGTTTTTTCTTCACTTTAGAAGATACTTTAAACCAAAAACATCCTCTTTACATTTTGTCTAATAGGATGGATTGGAAACTTTTTGATAAGGAGTTTAGCCCTCTTTATTGTCAGGATAATGGTCGCCCTGCAAAGCCAATTCGATTAATGGTTGGCCTGTTGATTTTAAAGCATCTTCGAAATATTTCAGATGAGAGTGTAGTAGAGCAATGGGCTGAAAATCTTTACTATCAATATTTTTGTGGACAGCAAGACTTTAGCTCTTTTGAGCCTTGTGAGGCTTCTGAGCTTGTTCATTTTCGTAAACGCATAGGCGAATGGGGAATAGAATTGATTTTAAAAGAGAGTATCCGTATCAATGGAGATGACAGTAATGATGACCAGATTAGTATTGACACCACTGTTCAGGAAAAAAACATCACTTTTCCCACAGATGCGAAGTTGCATAAAAAGATCATCAAAAAGTGCCTTGCAATTGCTAAAAAAGAAGAACTTTCGGTTCGCCAGAGCTACACCCGAACATTGAAAAAATTAGGCGTCGACCAACGCTTCAGAAATCACCCAAAAAATAAATCAAAAGCAAAAAAAGCAGACAAAAAAGTTAAAACCATTGCAGGAAGATTGGTTCGTGAATTAGAGAGAAATCTAAATCCTGATTCCATTTATCTTACAGATATTGAATTATTTAAACGAGTACTTGCTCAAAAACGAACGAGTAAAAACAAAATTTATTCTCTGCACGAACCGGAAACATTGTGCATTTCTAAAGGAAAAGAACACAAAAAATTTGAATTTGGCAATAAAGCATCTTTTGCTTACACCCAAAATACAGGTGTGATTGTTGGGGCAATGGGTTTTAGAAATGAGTTTGATGGCCATACGTTGGAACCCGTTCTGGAACAAACAGCAAGGCTTGTTGGAAAAGTTCCAAAAAAAGCTGCGGTTGACCGAGGTTATCGCGGCAGAAAACAAATTGGAGAAACCCAGATTCAGTTGCCAAAACCCTTCAACAACAAGACTCAAACAAAATATCAGCAGAAAATATTAAAACAAGCGCATAGAAAAAGAGCCGCAATAGAACCAGTAATAGGGCATCTTAAGACAGATTTTCGATTGGGAAGAAACTTCTATAAGGGAATCGTGGGTGATAACATCAATATTATGCTTGCCGCAGCAGCTTATAACTTCAAAAGGATGATGAACAAATGGAAATTATCTTGTTGCCAATTTTTTCAACAACTATATTACTCATTCGAATTTATCATTTATAAAATATTTTGGTTAAAAAAAGCTTTTTAAGGCTTGACTACCTAATAATCACGACAAAAAAATTTATTGGGCAGATTTCGTTTTGTCAATTTTAAAGTATATATTTTAAAAAAACAAAATATGAAACAAAATTCGAAACAAATTAGAATCCCGTTAAACATTGATTATGAAAAATTATTTTCTCCAATCGAGGGTAAAGACAGTTACAGAAATGAACTAATTGACGCCACTTATGTGGTTCTCTCTTTTCTTTTCCCATCTAAAGATTACATTAAGGCAACAAGTGGTTTTGAAGGGTTTAAATCCATTAATAATGTAGAGATTAACAAAATCATAAGAAACAGATTTGGAAAGGTTAAAAGTCTTCTTATGGATGTAAATTCTCATTCTTCAGGTGCCATTCTAATTGAAAAACCAAGTTATCAACCGGGTATAAAATCTAAGTCATACAGGTTGAATGAGGAACTGTTTTTAAACCCAGGAGAGAGATCGGTTGTTTTAGGGTCTAATGCTGAGAAAAGACTACTAAAATTCGAACAGGAGGGAATAATAAAATATGAGAACTTCAAATCAACGTACCAATTTCTCCTCGATAAATACGAATCTGATATTACAATTGATGACTGTGCATTAGATTATGTAATTAAACTTAATTCATCACTACTTGAAAGGGTGGATAAATATGATGGAGATAAGGAGGAAATGACGAATAGAATTAATGATGTTATTAAAGATATAAAATCTAAAATCCGAGCTATTCAAAAGAAGAAATACAGACCTTTAGTATCAAATAGTAATCATAGATTAAATTCAGTGATAACTAATCTTAATAAGGAACTCAGATACTATCTTAAAATTAATGGAAATAGATTAGTGGAAGTTGATATGAAGAGTTCACAACCTTATGTACTGGGTTCTATTCTAACTGATAGATTCTTTAGTGGTGATTCTAGTACTGAATATAGTTTAAATAGAATATACCCTCAGTTATATAATCAACTAAATTATATTATTTCTAAGTCAACTACTGACATTATTTCTCTTATTGGAAATTCTATATATAATAATAAAGAAGGTTTCCCCAAGTACTTTATGTCCGGCGACTTAGATAATTGTCAGGAAATCCAATCGTATCGTAATTTACCATTTAAAGAAGGGTTCTATTCACATCTTAATATGACTTTTTTTAATCGGGATTTTGGGACACAAAAAGTAAAAGATGATATTATGTTGGTTATGAATTTGAAAGAACTTGAAAAAAGAAAACATATAGAACTAATTCAACAGTTCAAAATTCACTTTCCAAATATTAATTCATTTCTTGAGAGTGTCAATAGTTTAAATGTTTTTAAATCTGCTGTTGCAATATTATTACAGAGATCGGAATCCTATCTGTTTTTACTTGTTGGTTGCAAAGCGGTTAATGAACAATTAATTGATGTCCCTTTTCTTACCATTCACGACTCTATATTGATTGATGAACGATATTCGGAGATTACAAAACAAATTTTAGAACACAGATTACACTCTTTCACCGGGATTGAACCAGGTGTTAGTATTAAAGTAATTGAAGATCCAATGACTACATTAGAGTTAGATCTTGAAGAAATTTGGAGTGAATTACTTTCTTCATAAATAATTTACTTCTTGCCGAAATTGCAAAAAGTTGTAAAAATATTTTGTGGATTAAAATATTGTACTTAATTTTGCGGTACAATTTAGAAACCACCTCAATTATGAAAATAGAATTTAACCTAAAACAGAGCACTCCTAAATTTAACCTTGACATTTGGTTAAGTGACAAAGAACCTGTAATGAATAAATTTCAACTTAAAAAAGTTGAGAAAATATATCAACATTATCTTGAACTTAAAGATGACTTCAGAGAATTCTTAAATTCAACAGATAATATCGTTGATTCTGAAGGAACAACTTTATCAGCAATTGACATTTATAATGCGATAGAATATTATAAGATAAGAATTGAAAAGTTGTGGTTAATTTTTAATTTGAAACTATACAAGACATACAATGTTAACAAGGATACACAAATACGTTATATTGTAATGCGTGCGTTTTGGATTGATGATAAGGGTAAGCCATTTAGAAAGTTCTCTAAAAATCTTGGTGCAGAGAATAAAGTATTGGTAAGAGGAAAAATACCAACAGGTGATCTTGATGCGGTTGAAGATTATATTCTAACTTTAATGTGGGATTTATACTATTTTGAATACATAAGTGATGATGAAGTTGGTTATGATGAAGAGGGTAATATTGTTATTCTCACAGATTAACCAATAAACTTAGTAACAACGAAAAGGCCGGATTGGTCTTTTTTTTAACAAAAATTATTGGATAAAATATTATTATCCAATGTAAAAAGACATAAATTTTTAACTTTAAATAATTAACAAATGGAAACAACTAAAGTAAAATTAAGTGAATTACGAATTCACCCGTTGGTATTGAAAATCAAAAAATACCAACCCAACCCATTCATTACATTTTCAATGAAACACTTTCCTAAAAAGACAGCGGTGATTGTTGTATTGAGGGATGGTATCTATTACATTATTGACGGAGGTCATCGCTATTATTCCGCTATTGAAGCTGGAAATTTTGAATCTCTCGATTGTATTGTACTTGACATTACTGATTCAGAAATATTAGATACTCGTATTACTTATAATTTAAAGACTAAGGTACATATGTCTGAAAAATGTTTCAACATTGAACATATCTTGGGACTAATAGGGACTAACCAAGGTAAAAGAAATGACTTACTGGGTATGGACAAATTAAACGATGAAAACGAATTTGGTACCGCAGGTAAAAACAGATTTGAAATTGCTTGTATGCAATCAGGACTTAATTTTTCAAGTAGAACATTAAGAAAGTTGATGGGAGTTTATGATTATGAGAAAACCGATAATAGTCTTGGTTTAATTGAAGGTATTGATGATGGTACCTACAAAATTGATACGGCATATAAGTTAATGTTAAGTAGTATAGAAAAGGACGATAAGAAGGCGGTTAAACAGAAAATTAAAATCGAAGCGTTAAATAAAGATGTTTGGTTTAAGGTATTTGAACAAAGTAGTGTAGACTTATCCAACTTAAAGAAATATCGCCCTCAATTTGGAATGTTATCACCAACGTACTGGACAATGAAAGAATATCGAAATCAGGGAGAAATGAAATACGGACAAGAAGATACGCTCAAAGAATATCTTGATAACAGCAGAAAATTCATCGAAGCACTAATAGATATTATGGATGAAAATGGGGTCTTCGTGATTGTAATTGGGGAGTCTTATGCTGGAGGATACAAAAGTATTATAACTCAATACGAAATGATGATACTTGAAACAGGAGTTGAAATAATTGGGAAATGTCCTTGGATTAAAAGTAATTCTACACCTGTAATGGTTAAAGACTTTTTCAGAACAGTGGATGAGACAATATTTGTATGTAAAATGAAAGGAGCGAAAGTGAATTTCAACCCTTTAATGAAAACAACTAAAGAGGGTAAAAAAATGGTAAAGAAAAGTCATAAAGCCAAAGATGGAACAAATAGATTTTTTATTCAATCAGACGAAACAATTGTCTCAAATGTAATTGTTACACCGGTAGTTAACGATTCCGAATACAAAAAATACGACCCTGATTTTACCCACGATGCACCAGCACCTATGGCTGTGTATCAACAATTTGTTGAGTCTTACACATTGCCGGGAATGACTTGTATTGATATACATTGTGGAACCGGTCAAGGTCTTGAAGTTTTTGCCCGTAACGGATGTAACGCAATTGGTGTTGACATAGACCCTGTATCAGTTGAATTCTGTAATAAAAGAATGAATATGGTATTAGGAGAAAGAACTGAATCTGAACTACAACAAGCTGCATAAATTATGAATCCATCCCAATTAAAGGCCCAGATAAGTTTAGACGGGTGTAGTTTGACAGACCAACAGAACCTTGAAATATGGGCTCTGTTAGACAAAATAGCACGAATTGAATTTGACCTTTATTTGGAGGAGAAAAAGTCCTCGTGCGAAGGCAATTCAAAATCAATTATCGACATTAGCCATTCATATAAAGAAGTAGCGTAAAATGAAGAACGTATTAAGTTACAGCCGGATCTCAAGTGATGATCAGTCACAACATTCAATAGCTTTTCAAGAAGAAACCATTCAACGTTATTGTGAACGTAAAGGATATAATATAATTGCAACTTACAAAGAAGATTGTTCCGCAAAAGATTTTGACCGTCCTGAATGGAAGAGAATTTTATCTTTTATTAAATCAAGTCAAAAGACTTCAATAGCAGTAGATGCCATCGTAATACTAAGACCTGACCGCTATTCAAGAAATCTGATTTTGTCATTCACCGAAATAGCAAAACTATTAGGATTCGGTTGTGAGGTTGAGTTTGTTGAGGGACAAGTGGATAATTCAAGTCCTGATGCACTTTTACTTCAAGCAATTGGATACGCTCTCCCACAAATCGAGAATGCTAAAATCTCTCGCCGTTCCTGTGAAGGTTCTCATAAGGCAAGAACACTAGGGTGTTTTACAGGGATTGCTCCTAAGGGTTATAAAAATTTTAGACTTGACACAAAATCTACTCTTGAATTTAATTCTGATGCACCACTAATAAAAGAGGCGTTTGAAAAAATGGCAAGTGGAATTTATAGTGCAGATGAAATTAGACGATGGTTAAACTCAAAAGGTATGTCTATTTCAAAAAATACATTTCTTGGTATTATACGTAACGTCACTTACACAGGCAAAATCAGGGTTAAAGAATTCAGAGGAGAACCTGAACAAATTGTCCAAGGTTTACATCCCGCTTTGGTTACTGATGAATTGTTTACGGCAGCCATCGATGTCTTGAACGGTAGAAAACGTAAAATGAAATTCAAAGACGATAAGGCTGACTTGTACCCATTGAAAGGTCATTTGGTTTGTCCAATTCACGGAAGGTCACTTTCTGCCTATGGTTCGAGAAGTCGCAATGGTCAAATTTACCATTATTACGTTTGTACAAAAAACTTATGTCCACGTTATCCAATTGACCACGCACATAGTGAGATTGAACGATTACTTGGAGTGGTTCAATTCTCGGCAAGAGTTATTAAATCGTATCGTTCAATTTTAGAACGAATTTTCCAATCAGAGGACTCAAACAGAAGTCAATTAATACAAAATACTAAAGACGAAATTCAACGTCTTAAACAAAGAAAAACTCATATCCAAGACGAATATATGGATGGTAAAATTTCATCGCTTGATTATAATGAATTGAAGATGGGTCTTGATACAAAAGTGTTTGAAAAAGAACGTACCCTTAAAGATTTGAATGAGGAATACTCACCATACAAAGAGTACTTGAATAGACACGTTCCTGCCTTAGAAGATTTAACATCATTATATAATAAAGTAGATGGTAGAACGAAGAAACAGATATTGAGCTGCATCTTTTCAGAAAAAGTCCATTTTGAGAATGGAAAAGCTGCAACACCGAAGTTTACAACACCAATTGAGATTTTAATCAATGCCAGCAAGGTTTTGGAAAAAAATAAAAAAGGAAAGGAGGTCATTTCTGACCTCCTGTTCACTCTTGCTCCCTCTCTTGGGCTCGAACCAAGGACCCTCTGATTAACAGTCAGATGCTCTAACCAACTGAGCTAAGAAGGAAACTGTATATTTTTATTCTTGTAATGAATGAACATTTTTTTGTGTTTGTAACTGATGTTTATGTCAGTCGTAAAGCGGTGCAAAGATAGGGGTAAATTTGTTTTGTGCAAGCAAAAATTAATATTTTTTCACTTTTTTTTACTTCCCGATAATTGCCTTGTAAATGTCATTTCCATTGGCAAATAACAATAGTGTTATAAGTAATACGAAACCAACCATTTGTGCATTCTCCAGGAATTTGTCACTTGGTTTTTTACCACTGATTATTTCGTATAATAAGAACATTACATGACCACCATCAAGTGCTGGGATAGGCAATAAATTCATTACACCAAGCATTATCGATAACAAAGCTGTGATTTTCCAGAAAACTTCCCAACTCCATGTATTTGGGAAAATGTCAAATATGGCTTTAAAACCACCCACTTGTTTGTAGGCACCAGTGCTTGGACTGAAAATCATTTTCAGTTGTTTGCCGTAGCCTACTACTTGGTCTTTTCCTTTTAAGATTCCAACAGGAATAGACTCCATGAAACTAAATTCCTGTTTGCTTATTTTGTAGTATCCTAGTTTTTCTAGGTTGTCGATACTTAAACGTCCTGTATTCACGCCTAATATTCCGTCTTTGTCAATAGAAACATTTATTACAGTTTCTTTTTGATCCCTTAGAACAACTGCTGAAATCGTTTTTCCTTTATTATTTTCTAAAATTGCTTGTACCTCATCATAGTATTTTGTTTTTTGGCCATTAAGGCTAAGAACCAAGTCTTTCGGTTCTAAAGCAGTATTCACAGACTCTTCTGAAACGGCCGCAATTACAAATGGGGTTCTGATTCCTACCAGTGTGTTTTTTTCAAACTTAGACAACTGATCGATAAAATCAATAGGCATTTTTATTTCTTGTTGGTTTCCGTTTCTTTCGATTAGAACATTTTTTGCCATGATGATTTTCATGTTAGTGTCATCATCAACTTTGGCAATTTGTTGGCCATCTACAGCAATGATTTTGTCTCCAGTTTTAAAACCTATGTTGAGCATGGCTTGATTTTCGATCAGTACACCGTCTTGTAAATCGGAGTTGGCAATATAGGTGTCACCGTAGGCAAATGCCATCCCGATGTAAATAATGAATGCCAAAATGAAATTCACCGTAACACCACCAAGCATAATTATCAATCGTTGATAGGCCGGTTTAGATCTGAATTCCCAAGGTTCAGGGGGCAAAGCCATTTGCTCCTTGTCCATACTCTCGTCAATCATTCCAGAAATTTTCACATAACCTCCCAAAGGCAACCAACCGATACCGTATTCCGTTTCGCCGATTTTCTTTTTTATTAAGGAATATTTGACATCAAAAAACAAATAGAATTTTTCGACCCTGGTTTTAAATAATTTAGCAGGAATAAAATGCCCTAATTCGTGAAGAATTATAAGTAATGATAAACTCAATAAAAATTGAGAAAGCTTGATGAATATATCCATTTTTTAATTTTGATTCTTTAAATGATGTGCAAAAGTAAGGTTTTCTAAGTTATCTTGAAAGGTTTAGAATGTGCCAATATAATAAATGCTTGGTCAACAATTGTGCCATTAGATTTTTTACTTAGACGCAGGTCATGTAACTTTACATGTTAATGGTAAATCTCATTTTTTGTTTACCAGAAACATTTTAAAATCAAATTTATGTCTTCAATACTATACAGCCCACTCCAGATAAAAAGCATTACACTAAAAAATAGAATCGCCATTTCGCCGATGTGTCAATATTCAGCAAAAGATGGCTTTGCCAATGATTGGCATCTCGTACATCTGGGCAGCCGTGCTAGCGGTGGGGCTGGACTAATCATTCAGGAAGCGACTTCGGTTTCTCCGGAAGGCCGAATTTCTCCAGGAGATTTAGGGCTTTGGAAAGACGAACAAATTGAAAAGATGCAACAAATAAACCGTTTCATCATCGGGCAAAACTCGGTTCCCGGTATTCAATTGGCACATGCTGGCAGAAAGGCCAGTGCGGCCACACCATGGGAAGGCGGCAAGAAACTTGATCCTGCTCATGGGGGATGGGAAACTGTGGCGCCAAGCAAAATTGGATTTCATGATGATGAAACGACGATAGCCCTAGACAAACAAGGAATCCAAAAAGTTATTTCTGATTTTAAATTGGCCACAAAAAGAGCGGTACAATCAGGTTTTAAAGTAATGGAAATTCATGCAGCCCACGGATATTTGTTACATCAATTTCTTTCGCCATTGTCAAATTTAAGAAGAGATGAATATGGAGGGAGTTTTGAAAACCGAATCCGTTTTACACTCGAAGTTTTGGCAGCGGTACAATCAGAATGGCCGGAGGACTTGCCCTTGTTTGTTCGTATCTCTGCAACAGATTGGGCGGAAGGCGGATGGAACATCGAGGAATCAGTGCAACTTTCGAAAATTCTAAAAGAAAAAGAAGTCGATTTAATCGATGTCTCTTCTGGCGGATTAGTTTTGCACCAACAAATTCCACTAGGACCTAATTATCAAGTGGCTTTTGCAGAAAGAATCAAAAAAGAAACTGGGGTTTTAACCGGAGCAGTTGGATTAATAACCGAAGCAGTCCAAGCCGAAGAAATTGTTGCTTCTGGAAAAGCGGATTTGATATTGTTTGCCAGAGAGTCGTTGAGGAACCCAAATCTGGGTTTGACATTTGCAAAAGCATTGAATACGGATGTGCAATGGCCAAAACAATATGACAGAGCCAAAGTGAGATAAATGTTTGAAACATATAAGTCAAATAAGTTGGAGTGTTTAATTTGCGAATGCAATTTTTCAAACATATAAGTCATATAAGTTTTTCTCTATGCAGGTAAAATATAGAAAGCTATGCTTATAAGGTGAAGTAAGTTGGAGTGTTGAGTTTGCGAATGCAATTTTTGAAACAGATAAGTCATATAAGTTTTTTTCTATGCTGATAAAATATAGAAAGCTAAGTCTATAAGGTGATTTAAGTTTTAGATAGCGTAGAATAGTAATAAACTGCTTTTTCCATTTCTTATATGACTTATATGTTTAAATTTAAAAACTAAGAATTAAATAAACCGCGATAATCCGTAAAATCCGACTCATTCGCGTTCCATAAAAAATAGCAACCTATGCACAAAATAAAAACCGCTTTGCTTTCCTACGGAATGTCCGGGAAAGTTTTTCACGCTCCATTTTTGGAAATTCACCCTGGATTTGAACTGCTTGGATCTTGGGAAAGAAGCAAGAAATTGATACAGCAGGATTATCCAGAGGTAAAAAGTTATGCCACATTGGAAGCTCTTCTAGCAGAAGATGTTGATTTAGTTGTTGTCAACACACCAGTAGGAACGCATTTTGAATATGCTAAGAAAGTACTGTTGGCAGGAAAACATGCTATAGTCGAAAAAGCATTTACTACTACCGTCGCTGAAGCGCAAGAATTAGCAGCTATAGCCGAAGAAAAAGGATTGAAGTTGTCCGTTTTTCAAAACAGAAGGTGGGATAGTGACCTCAAAACAGTACAACAAGTCATTTCGGATGCCGTTTTGGGAGAAATTGTGGAAGCCGAGTTTCATTTTGACAGATACAATCCTAATTTGAGTCCGAAGCAACATAAGGAAACCGCCAATGCGGGAGCTGGTATTCTCAAGGATTTGGGTCCACATTTGATAGATCAGGCGGTCTATTTATTTGGTTTTCCCAATGCTGTCTTTGCTGATGTGCGAACCACTCGCGAACATTCTTTAGTTGATGATTGGATTGATATCGTTTTGTATTATGATACTTTTAGAGTGCGATTGAAAGCCAGTTTCTTTGTCAGAGAAGCCATCGCGGCCTATCAAATCCATGGCAAAAAAGGATCTTTCCTTAAACCGCGCGGAGATGTGCAAGAAGACGATTTGAAATTAGGTAAAAAACCCAACTTAGAGTCATGGGGAAAAGAGGCCATAGAAAAAGAAGGAATACTGCACACTGACATAGACGGAGTACTCATGAACGGAAAAATTCCCACTTTACAAGGAAACTATTATGCTTTTTTTGATGGGGTTTATAATTCAATTACAAATAATACTGTTGAACCTGTAACGGCAGAAGATGGCGTAAGAGTAATGCAGATTATTGAGGCTGCAATTCAAAGCAGCGCTCAAAATAAAGTAATCGATTTATAGCATTCATTGGGTAAATATAGAAATTTGACCGCAGATTCACTGATTTGATAAATTATAAAATCAGTGAATCTGCGGCCTTTTTAGTTATAACTTTATTACGAGAGATTCTATTTACAAACAATAACGTTATAATTCCTGAGCCGAAACGGATTTAATTACGCTGCGCGATTGCTTTTTGTATTTTTGCACTTCAAATTAATAAAGACCGTTATTTTGTTAGATTTAAGATTTATTGCACAATTTAAAGCCAAGGGAAAATACAAGAAAACCTATGAAAATGTCAAGGCTTCCTATCTCAACAGAACCCGTTGGGCGGTTTCGGCATATTATTTTGGTATGGGATTGTGTTTTGCGACCTGGGCAAGCCGAATTCCAGATATTAAAACAGCTTTAGATTTAGGGTCGGCAGAATTAGGAAGCATTTTGTTTGCAGTTCCTGCAGGCCAATTAGTCATGATGATTTTCTCGGGTAAACTGGTCACTCGTTTTGGGAGCCATCGCATTCTGCTTTTTTCTATTTTAATGTATGCCTTTAGTTTAACGAATTTGGGATTAGCTCAAAATTCTTGGCAATTGGCTCTTGGATTATTTGTTTTTGGACTCTTTGGAAATTTATCAAATATATCTGTAAACACTCAAGGCGTTTATGCCGAAGGACTCTTTAAAAGAACAATCATGTCCTCTTTTCATGGCATGTGGAGCTTAGCAGGATTTACAGGAGCCTTAGTGGGTTTTGGAATGTTGAGCTTGAAAATGTCTACTTATGTGCATTTTTTAATCGTCGCGGCCGTCGTGCTGATACTCGTGAGTTTTAATTTTAAATTCTTAATTAAAGCCAAAGAGACGATAGTAGCCCAAAAGAAAAAGGGGTTTCAAAAACCGGATCGTTCTTTAATTTTGCTCGGAATCATTGGGTTTTGTAGCATGGCCAGCGAAGGGGTTATGTTCGACTGGAGTGGTGTTTATTTTAAAGACGTCATTAAAGCGCCCGGTGCATTAGTTATTTTGGGCTATACTTCTTTTATGATTATGATGGCTAGTGGTCGCTTTTTTGGCGACGGATTGATTCAGAAATTTGGTCGGAAGAAAGTCATGCAAATCAGCGGAGTTACCATTTCTTTGGGCTTGTTTACCGCAGTACTTTTTCCTTTTATAATTCCAGCAACGATCGCTTTTATGTTTGTAGGACTAGGCGTTTCTACCATTATTCCAACTCTGTACAGCCTTGCGGGTAAACATCCTACAATCCCAACAGGAGAAGCGCTAACGGCAGTTTCAAGTGTGAGTTTTCTTGGTTTTTTGATGGGGCCGCCCGTAATCGGATACATAGCTGAATTATCAAGTTTGCGATTCTCCTTCGCTTTTATCGGTATTTTCGGAGTTTTGATTGCCTTAATGGTTTCTAGAATCAAAGCGATTCAGTAGTTGTTGTTTTAGGAGCACAGGATTTCGTTTTCATAACAAAACCAGACCCGCTGTACGCAGTATCTTTACTGCCGAAACCCAGCAATAAAGGATACTTGCTACCATCGCGACTATCTACAACTTTTTGTTGGTTTAAGTTCGTACAGATCATAAATGTATTTTATTCGACACAAGTCTTATTTACTACGAACTATGCTTTGCTTCTCATTGCAAAGCAAATTGTCCAATAATAAAACTAAAAAAAAATATTTTCATTGGAAACCAACAACTTAACCCTATTTTAATTACATTTAATTTTTATTTTCAGATAATAAAAACGATTAGCTTTCTAAATACCACTGTTTTATAGCTTTTTTTAAATTTTCCAAAAACATTTTTTCGGTTGTCGTCCATTATTTCCTCTTTTGGGGATGGTTTTATATGGTCTAAAATTAAAAATGAATCGAATTTATTTAAATAAAAAATTCCCAAGTCTCAAAGGGATTTAGTTAGCCTATAAAAACACAAATACACCTATGAAAAACGTTTTCCTGACTATTTTTCTATTATTCCAGCTGGGGTTGACTTTTGCACAAAATGAAACGGGGATTAAGGGAACAGTTCTCGATTCTAAAAGCCAGAAACCGCTAGCAACTGTTGTTGTTTCGATTCAGAATACCACTTTAATGCAACTAACGTCAACCGATGGTAAATTTACTTTTGAAAACGTAGTCGAAGGGGAGTATTTGATTCTGTTCCACAGTCAGGGTTTCAAGGATGCCTTGATTCCAGTGACAATAATTTCAAGTCAACTTCTTGATTTGGGAACTATTATTATGGAAGAGGACCAAATCGCCGAAGTGCAAACGAGCATGATCCGGCTTTTCGACACCGACCTTGGCGATGACAATAGCGGATCTGAAACTACTTCGGGGCTTTTGCAATCCTCCAAAGATGCTTTTCAACAAGCTGCCGCTTTCAATTGGGGTCAGGCACGATTTAGGATTCGGGGGTTAGATAGCGAAAACGCGACCACAATGATTAATGGTGTTGCCATGAATAAGTTGTATGATGGCAGACCGCAGTGGGGAAACTGGGGCGGACTTAATGACGCCACCCGCAATCAGGAATTTTCAATAGGAACAGCCCCTTCCGATTATACTTTCGGGGGAATTCTTGGAACCCAAGAAATCAATACTCGCGCTTCAATTTACAGAACAGGCACCCGAATCACGGTTTCGGGTACTAATACCAATTATAGTTGGCGAACCATGGGAACTTACGCTTCTGGAATGGGCAGCAGCGGTTGGGCTTTTGTCGTTTCGGCAGGAAAACGATTGGCACAAGAAGGCTATTTTGAGGGCACAACTTATGACGGAAATTCTCTTTTTATGAGCGTCGAAAAAAAGTTAAACGAAAATCATTCCCTCAATTTTACGGGCTTTTACACACCCAATACGCGAGGAAAAAATTCCCCAAATACAGCCGAGGTTACCCAATTAACTTCTGAAAAGTATAATTCCTATTGGGGTTTTCAAGAGGGAAAGCAGAGAAATGCAAGGACCAAAACCATCGAAGAACCCATTTTGATGCTAAATCATTTTTTCAAAATAAATGACCATACGAATTGGAATACGAGTGTAATGTATCAATTTGGAAAAATAGGGAATAGTAACATCGATTATCAAAGCGTGAATAGCCCTGACCCAGCCTATTTTAGAAAATTGCCTTCTTATTATACGTCGCTTTATGCACAAGATCAAGGAGAGTTTTCAGGTGCTTTTACCCCCGATTTTGAAAATGCGGAGAAAAGTAGGATTCAATTTCTAGCCAATCCACAAGTCGATTGGAACGCGATGTACAGAGCCAACCAAAACCCTGTTTTAGATGCAAATGGAAATATTTCGGGCTATGAAGCCGCACAAAGCCATTATGTTTTATATGAAGACCGTACCGATGACAAAACTTGGACTATTTATTCAACATTCAACACACAATTAAATGAAAACCTTATTATGAATGCTGGTGGTTCATTCAGTAATTTAAAATCCCATAATTATCAAAAGCTTTTGGATCTGTTAGGCGGAACTTATTTTGAAGATATTGATGGGTTTTATAATGGAAATCAAGCACAATCTGATTTGAATAACCCGGACAGACAAGTGCTTGTGGGCGATGCTTACGGATACAATTATAATTATGCTGCCAACAAATTAGATGCTTTTAGCCAGTTCAAATTCTCCTATGATAAAGTTGATTTCTATTTGGCACAATCCTTCTCCAGTAGCATTTATCAAAGGGAAGGTTTGTACAAAAATGGGATTTATGAGACGCTATCTTTTGGTAAAAGTGAGAAAGTGCAATTTGAAAACTTCGGGTTCAAAGGAGGATTCGTCTCTAAATTATCAGGTAAACAATCACTGACTTTTAACGCAGCTCACTTGACTAAAGCGCCAACTATTAGGAACAGCTTTCCTAATTCCCGACTGAATAATTCCATTGTAGACGGTTTGCAAAGTGAAAATATAAACAGTTTGGATGCTAGTTACTTATTCCGTTCTCCCAAACTTAAAACAAGAATTACAGCCTATTATACCACTATAAAAGACGCAACAAAGACTTCGTTTTTTTATGCGGAAGGAATTTTTGATAATGGCGCAGGCTACACTAATACGAACGCCTTTGTGAGTCAGACATTAACACATTTGGATAAAAAAAACATTGGTGCCGAGTTTAGTTTAGAATACCAATGGAGTGCCACAATAAAAACGAGTTTATCAGCGGCCTATGGTAAATACACCTATGATTGCAATCCTAATTTAAGTGTTAATAATGACGCCGTTGCCACCATTGAAAACACTAACCCGTCATTTGATTTTGGAAAGGCGTTACTGAAAAACTACAAACAAGCCGGAATGCCGCAGCAGGCTTATGCATTAGGAATAGAGTATCGGGATCCTAAATACTGGTGGATTGGCACTAATATTAATTATCTAGCAGAAACCTACATTGATGTATCTCCCATTTCCAGAACGAATAGTTTTTATACGAATCCCGCAAGTGGATTTACTTTTCCCGAAGCAACGGAACAAAGAGCAGCAGAATTACTACAACAAGAAAAATTTGACCCAGTGATGTTACTCAATTGTACGGGAGGGAAATCCTGGCGGATTAGAGGAAAATATTTAGGGCTTTTTGTGAGTGTCAATAATGTATTAGACACTAAATATAAAACAGGAGGATATGAACAAGCACGAAATGCTAATTTCAGACAACTCGATCAAGATGTTTCCAGCGGAACTCCCTCGTTTGGCAATAAATATTTTTATGGGTACGGGAGAACCTATTTTGTAAACCTTAGTTTCAATTTATAAATAATTATCTATTATGAAAGCTACTTCCTTTACCCTTATTTCTTTGCTGCTTTGGGCATTGTTCTTTTCATCTTGTGTCAATGATGAGGTTGCTGTTCCACAACTTACCTGCAATCAACCTGATTTAGTAGTAAATAAAACAGTTGCTGAAGTTCACGGCACTGCTGGAGCTATTGTTTCACAATATCTATATGATGATGTAATTGAAGCCTATGTTATCTCTACAGAAGAAAACGGTAATTTTTTCAAGAGCATTTCCTTTCAAACTTTGGCTACAGCTACAACGCCAGCTATCGGATTTAGCGTTCCCGTGGATGCAACTAATACCTATGTTGATTTTAGATTGGGAAATAAAGTATATATAAAATTAAAAAACCAATATACGGATATCAATTATGGCAGTTTGCGAATAGGAGGGATTTATGTCAATACGTATAACGAAGGAGCTGTGGGCCGACTATCTCAAAATGACTATAAAAATGTTTTGCATGCTTCCTGCACCACTTTAACAGAAGAGCAATTGGTTAGGCCTATTTCTATCTCAGATTTGCTTCAGGATTCTAACTTGAATACGCTTGTGGAGTTGTCTGATGTGCAGTTTGCAGAAGCAGCAATAGGACGTCATTACTTTGAAGAAACAAATAACATTGGCGGAGCGACGAATTGGAGTTTGTTAGACAAACAAGGAAATCAAGTTATTTTTAGAACGAGTAGCTACGCTAATTTCGCCAGTAAACTAGTGCCCGAAGGAAGCGGAAAAGTGAGAGGGGTGTTAACCAAGTTTGGGACCGATTATCAATTGGTGGCTCGCTCTGAAAATGATGTTACGATTTCAGGTGTACGAGGGATTCCGTTCTTTTCTGAAGATTTTAAAAATGTTGTTGACAAATCGAACTTGAGCCTTCCAGGTTGGGCAAACATCGTTCAGAGCGGCACGCTTTTTTGGAAAGGGACGGTGTATTCTGGAAATGGTTATGCCGAATTTAATATAAGCGGGACAAAGGTAGTTTCTAATATCGCATGGTTAATTTCGCCAAAAATTGACATGGATAGTCATACTAATGAAATATTAACTTTTAGAACCGCACAGCATCATCTCGATGTCGATTCACCTTTGAATACTTTAGAAGTCTATGTTTCTACTAATTTTGACGGACTGAATGTAAAAACAGCAACTTGGGTTCCAGTCTCAGTTATATTGCCAAAACAAGCCACGCCTTGGTATCAGTTTGTAGGAAGTGGCGGAGTGGATTTATCCTCGTATACTGGGAAAATCAATATTGCATTTAAGTACATTGGATCCGGAAAAAATCTAGCGTTGGATGGGGCTTTTCAAGTAGATGATGTTCAGATTTATGGAGATAAATAATTTTTATAAAAGGCAATTGCTGAATTGACTATATTTGCCATTCTAAAAATAATTTTACTATGAAATACACTTTAATTGCACTAGTTTTTACTCTTTTTATGTCTTGTTCGAAAGACAAAGAAGTCGATTATACTGCCCAAAATGAGGAAGAAATCAGTGCTTACATAACAAAAAATAATTTAACTGCCCAGAAAAGCGATTCAGGCCTGTATTATATCATTAATAATACTGGAACTGGGGTTAGACCTACTGCGAACTCTACTGTAAAAGTTGCATATAAAGGCTATTTTACTGATGGATCTGTGTTTGACGAGAGTGCAGCCGAAGGTATTTCATTTGGTTTACAACAAGTAATAAAAGGCTGGACAGAGGGTATTCCTTATTTTAAAGAGGGGGGAAATGGGATTCTTTTAATTCCTTCTAACCTAGGTTATGGAAGTAATGGTCAAGGCTCTATTCCTGGTGGCGCTGTACTTATTTTTGAAGTAAAACTGATAAAAGTTTATTAGTTTAAATTCCTATAAACAACAAAAAGGCTGTCCATTCGGACAGCCTTTTTGTTGTTTCTTAAATCTGTATTATTTTTTCAGGACAAGAAATTATTTTTTGATTTCGATCAAGCTAATGGCGTAACCTCCACCTTGAGCAGATAACTGCGCTAATTTTGATTTGCTTGTTACCGTCATTTTGCGAATGGTATATGCTTGAGGATTTGTTTTGTAATGGGCATCCTTTGCATCAGCATAAATAGTAGCTTCATATTTCTTACCCTTTTCTAAGAAATCAAACTTAATGTTTGAAGTACGTGGCGTTTCCCCATTTACATTCCCCACAAACCAGTTGTTAGTTCCTTTTGCTTTTCTTGCTACGGTGATATATTGCCCTGGCTCTGCCTCTAGGTAGTTGCTCACTGTCCAATCGATAGCCACATCTTTTATAAACTGAAATGCATCTAAAAAGCGGTTGTAGTTTTCAGGTAGATCGGCTGCCATTTGCAACGGACTATACATGGTTACATACAAGGCCAATTGATTTGCAAGAGTACTGTTTACATGAGAATGATTATCAGGATTCAATTTTGATAAATCCATTTCAAAAATCCCAGGAGTATAATCCATTGGTCCACCAATCAAGCGAGTAAACGGCAAAACGGTTACGTGATTTGGTTTTGATCCTCCAAAAGATTGGTATTCGGTTCCTCTAGCCGCTTCATTACCAATTAAGTTTGGATATGTTCTAGAAATTCCTGTAGGGCGAACGGCCTCATGTGCATTGATCATGATTTTATATTCGGCTGCTTTTTCAAGTGCATATTGATAATGGTTTACAGACCATTGGTCATAATGGTTTTCCCCTTTAGGTAAAATATCACCTACATAACCACTTTTTACTGCATCATAACCGTTGTCTTTCATAAACTGATACGCTTCGTCCATATGACGTTCATAGTTACGAATGGATCCAGAAGTTTCATGATGCATGATCATTTTTACCCCTTTTGCTTTTGCGTAAGCGTGAATTCCTTTCACATCAAAATCTGGATAAGGAGTTACAAAGTCGAATACATAATCTTTTGCATGTCCAAACCAATCTTCCCAACCTTCATTCCAACCTTCAACCAGAACTCCACCAAAACCATTCGCAGCAGCGAAATCAATGTATTTTTTTACATTAGTTGTGGTTGCGCCATGAGTCCCATTTGGTTTTGCTTTTGAGTAATCTGTAATCCCTAATTGTACTGATGGGAATTCATTTGTAAACGACCAAGAACTTTTTCCTGTAATCATTTCCCACCAAACACCAACATACTTAACTGGTTTGATCCATGAAGTATCTTCAATTTTGCAAGGGTCATTTAAATTTAAAGTCATTTTTGAAGCTAGAATATCACGAGCATCGTCACTAACAATAATGGTACGCCATGGAGAATGGTGAGGCGCTTGCATATTTCCTTTGTCTCCATTTGCACTTGGTGTCAACCAAGATTCAAATACCATATTCTTGTCATCTAGGTTCAAATGCATGCAAGAATAATCGATTAATGCCGCTTCGTGTAAGTTGATGTAGATCCCGTCAGAAGTTTTCATCATCAACGAAGTTTGCACTCCTGTTGGTGAAAAAGTAGTCTGGGAAACATTGTCTGTTTTAGCTTTTTCTGTTAACCCTCTAATTTCTGATAATTTTGAGGTCGTATAGTCATATTCTTGAGTATCATAATCTCCCGGAATCCAAAAAGCAGTATGATCGCCTGTCATGGCAAACTGGGTTCTTTCTTCTTTGATTATAAAATAAGTCAGGTTTTTTTGAGTAGGGAATTCGTAACGAAAACCAAGACCATCGTCAAACAAACGGAAACGAATAACGATCTGTCTGTTTGTTTCGCTTTGGTTCAGAGTAATAGCCAATTCGTTATAATGATTGCGAATTTGATCTTCTTCGCCCCAAACAGGTTTCCAAGTTTCATCAAAAGTACTTGTTTGGCTGTCTTTTATCGTAAAATTATTTAACAATGAATTTTTGTCAAACAGCAAGTCTTTTTCAGATGCATTTGTACTAAAAGTCAAATCATACAACATTGTTTTTTTGTCGCTTTTTAGTTCAAGACCCAGTTTGCTGGGTTTTATAACTACTCTCCCTTTGTAACTCAAAGTGTAGCTTGGAGTACCATCAGCTAACAATGAAAACTCCATTTGAAATTTTTGATTGGGCGATTTTAATTCTTGTGCAGAAACGTTACTTAAAAACGTTAAACTGAAGAGTAGTGAGAAAAGATACTGTTTCATTTTATTTAATATAAATTACTAGTTAATTTTTGGTTCTATAATAGTTCAAAATTAAACACTTTATTTTATGGTTGTTCTTTTAATCTTTGTCTAAAGTGAAAATGTCAATTCTCATTCTGTAAAAACGGAGTTGGCGCACAATCGATTTAATTAAAGAGCAATGAAAATTTTTAGCGTTTGAAATTTCTGGAAAGTAAAAGTAGGCTCTTTACAGCTGTACTTTATTGTCCGTTTTAAAAAAGTAGATTGAAAGTGATTGATTTTAAATTAACTCGTTTAAAATCAATATTTTAAATATAATTAGGTTTTAAAAAAAGTGGTTGTTTTAGAATCTGAAATAGCTGGTTAAGCTAGTTTTATTCTAAAAAACTACTTTAGAAAGGAATTTTATAATTTTTTATTAGTTCCTATTTGCATCACTTTGGCTTCAAATTCCTCGCGAGGACCTACTGCTTTATTTTTTAGTTGGGAACGATAATTATAAATGGTCGACACAGAATAACGTAGAAAAACAGCAATTTTGGCACTGTCTTTTATTCCCAAACGGATCAATGCAAAAATTCGTAATTCGGTATTTAGCAATTCGCCTTCTTTCAATTGCGTTATTTCATTATCTATAAGCAAAGCCGAAAATTCTTTTATAAAATGTGGGAATAGCTGTAAAAAGGTTTGGTCAAAATTGGTGTAAAACGTTGCTAGTTCATTTTCAATAAACGCTTTCGACTTCACGGCGCTTACCAAATCGTTCATTTTCCCCGTAGTTGCCATTAGGTTTAGTTTGCGGCGGTATCCTTCTAGCTTTCCTATATAATCAGAACATTGATCCATATAACGGCCAATGTAAATTTCTTTTAATAAATTAGTTTCAGAAAGCGTATTGTTGGTTTCATTTAGTTTTTGGTTAAAGACAGACAATTCGCTATTTAATTTCGAAAGTTGACTATTAGCGATGCTGATTTCCTGTTTTGCAGTAGATAATTTTTTCATTTGCTTGAAAAGCATAAATAAGGCGGCCATCAAAAACAGAGATAAGACGCTTGCGCTGAGTAGAAACAAGATTAATTGAGATCGATTAGTTTCATTTTGTTTTTGATAGGCTTCATTGATGATGGGCATCATTTTTGAAATTTCGTAGGTTCTCAAACGTGCATTGCAAAAAAGCGCATCTTCAAGAGCCCGTTTCATATACTTGTAGGATCGGTCGATGTCGCCGTCTTGATATAATATATAGGCTAATGAACGTAGCGAAATGTATTCTTTCTTTGCCAGCTGCAGGTCGGATATCGCAGAAATAGCCAACCATTTTTTTTCTTGTTCAACTTCCTTTTTTCCATGATAGGATTGCGAAATTAAGTAAGCTACAATTGCCTGATCTGGATTGTTTTCTGGTATAGTTGGGAAATAATCAAGTAATAAACGAAGCGTTTCATCATATTTTTGGTTGCCAATTAGTTTACTCGCTTGGTCAATAAGTCTTAATTTTGAACTGGATGGATAGGACTGTATTGTAGAATCCCGATACTGCTGCGTCAATAGCTCATATTTCTTTTTTTCTTGAGGTGATGCTGCATAATCAGACATCGAACCGTAAATAGTAGTATTGACATGGTAAAAAACACCTTTAAGATCAGCTGAAAGTTGCATGTTCATTTTATAAAGAACATCGGTGGCTTCTTTATACATTCCTAATGTTCCCATTATGGAAGCCAAATTTAATTTGGCCGAATCAATTTTTGAGAGATCTTTTAGCGTACTGGCTAGTTGTACATTCTTTCTGGCGTAAACTAAGGCTGAATCCGATTGATACAGTTTGTATTCATCAAATAATTTTTGGCCGATTTCATATTGTTGAAGATTGTTGGTAGTCAGTTTCAGCAGTTCTTTCAGCTTGTTTATTTTATCCTCTTTTTTTGTGGAATACAGTTGATGATTGTCTACTGTTTTGTCTAACTCATCTAATAAAGAGTTGAAATTATTTTGCCCAATAAGAAGAACGGGAAATAGCGCTACAATAAGTAAGGTCAATAATCGATTCATCAAAGGAGTATTAATTCGTGTAAAAATAATTAAAATAACCCATTGGCTGTAATTCCATTTGTATTGTTTTATCAAGCTCTTTGCAATGAAAAAAGAATCAGCGGAAATCAATGTAATTCGCGGCTAAATAAAACGTCGCAAACATATTGCGATTGATCAGCTCTAAAAAATATCATTTTGTAGAGCTATCGTTTTTTATGAACGCATAAATTCTATAAGTCCCTAACAAATGATTAAATTTGTAACTTATTCAAAGTTATGTTAGAAAAAGAAACAATAAATTTCGAAAAAACGGCCATTGTCGGTATAGTAACTCAAAACCAAAGCGAAGAGAAATTAAAAGAATATCTCGACGAATTGGAGTTTTTGACCTATACAGCTGGCGGAGAAGTGGTGAAACGTTTTTCACAAAAAATGGAACGTCCCAATCCTAAAACATTTGTAGGAACTGGAAAAATTGAAGAGATTCATCAATTTGTAAAAGAAAATGATATTTCTACCTTGGTTTTTGATGATGAGTTATCTCCTTCCCAACAAAAAAATATTTCAAAAATAATTATCGAATGTAAAATCCTTGATAGAACGCACCTTATCCTTGATATTTTTGCGCAACGTGCCGAAACTTCTTATGCGAGAACACAGGTAGAACTGGCCCAGTGCCAATATTTATTACCTCGACTTTCTGGAATGTGGACACACCTCGAGCGTCAAAAAGGAGGAATTGGAATGCGCGGTCCCGGGGAAACAGAGATCGAAACTGACAGACGTATAGTTCGCGATAGAATAGCTTTATTGAAAGATAAAATTAAAGCAATCGACAAGCAAATGGGAACGCAACGTGGGAATCGTGGCGCCATGGTTCGTGTTGCTTTGGTTGGTTATACTAATGTGGGAAAATCAACATTGATGAATGCCATTGGTAAAAGTGACGTTTTTGTAGAGAACAAGCTTTTCGCAACTTTGGATACCACAGTTCGAAAAGTAGTCATCAAAAACTTACCTTTCTTACTGTCTGACACCGTAGGTTTCATCAGAAAACTGCCAACACAACTGGTCGATTCTTTCAAAAGCACCTTGGATGAGGTTCGTGAAGCTGATCTGCTACTGCATGTCGTGGATATTTCACATCCTGAATTTGAGGATCACATTGCATCAGTAAACCAAACTTTATTGGACATCAAAGCTAATGACAAGCCAGTAATTATGGTTTTTAATAAAATTGATGCTTACAAACATTTGACCATCGATGAGGATGATTTGATGACCGAAAAAACACCAAGACATTACACGCTTCAGGAGTGGAAATCCACATGGATGGGTCGCGTAGGAGAGGAGAATGCCTTGTTTATATCAGCAACTAACAAAGAGAATTTCGAAGAGTTCAGAGAGCGAGTATACGAAGCGGTAAGGCACATTCATATTACGCGTTTCCCTTACAACAAGTTTTTATATCCAGATTATAAAGACGCTGTCGAGAAAGAAGACAAAGAAGACAAAGAAGAAGTAATAGAGTAATCTTTGCTATTCTTTACAAAATAGTAAATCCCTTTTGATCATTTTCAGAAGGGATTTTTTTTGGGCATGCCCCAGCTTTCACTCCGTTACAGCAGCGTCAGGCTGTACGCTACAATCTTTTATTGCGCTATCGCTCCATAAAAGGATTTTCACTGCCATCCTTCATGCGAGACTTCGGAATTAATTGCTATCGTAGTTTTTCAGTCGATGTATAAGGAAAAAGCGATATATTTGAAATACTACTAATAAGCTGGCCGAATTGAAGCATTTAGGCTGATTGTAATATTCACATAAATAAGTTATGACCCAATCATAAATAAACCTACATGGAAATGAAAAAAATTGGATTAATTGGAGGAATAGGACCTGAATCATCAATTGAGTATTACCGTTTGATAATAAAAGGGTTTCAAGAAAAGCGAAACACAAAGGATTATCCTGAACTAATTATCAATAGTATCAACATGACTCAAATGCTTGATTATGTTTTTAATAACCAACTCGATAAATTGGTTGATTTTCTTATGGAGAGAATTAATGATTTAGAAAAAACCGGGGTTGATTATATTGCAATTGCATCAAATACGCCGCACATTGTTTTTGATAGATTAGCTAAAAAGTCAAATACTCCATTGATCAGTATTGTTGAGGCCACTTGTAAGGAAATTAAAGATAATAAGATAAATCGAGTTGGGTTATTGGGTACTAAATCGACTATGACTAATGGTTTTTATAATAATGTAGCTGAGAAATATGGAATTGATGTAATTATACCGGATAACGATAAACAGGATTACATTCATAATAAATATATGACAGAGTTGGTTTTTAATAAGATAGTACCTGAAACCAAACTGCGATTAATTCAGATTATAAAAGAATTAAAAGAAAAAGAATCTATAGAAGGTTTGATTTTAGGAGGTACAGAACTGCCTTTGATTTTAAAACAGTCTGATTTTGTAGATATTAAAATATTTAACACTACCGAGATACATGTTGAGAGTATTGTAGCAAAAATACTTGAAAATTAGAGCAAAAAAACTTTTGGCTTTTGTATGAAAATGAGGTGGTTAGGAATCACTTTCTTTTTCTCCCGCTGTTTGCTAATGTTGTAGAGTTGTTGTATTTTAGTTCAGGGGTAAATAAGCGTTATGACTCTAAATAACTAGCGGCTTTGTACGATTAGAATTAGTTAAAACAAATTTCAGCTCCACACATGATAAGCATACGATACGTTTACAAAATAAATTAAACGGTCGTAAACTTACTATAATTTCGAACTTGTAATAATTCAGATATGGATATCGTTAAAGACTACACGAGTGAAACAATTAAGCTAACGCCAGATTACGGAGGGGAAGTTACAGCAACTCTCGTTAGTTCAAAATTTAACCTCGGGAATAGAAAGAGTGTGTTATACCTGCATGGTTATGTTGACTATTTTTTTCAGGCACATCTGGGGGAGAAATTCAATGCAAATCATTTTGATTTTTATGCACTTGACCTCAGGAAATATGGACGGTCATTGTTAGTCCGTCAACATCCTAATTACTGCAAGGACATCAGTGAATATTATGAAGAAATCACAATAGCAATCCGTCAGATTCATGAATGTGGTAATGGAGATATTTTTCTATTAGGTCATTCAACGGGAGGATTGATCGCAAGTAATTATATGAATGATGGTCAGGAAAAAGATTTAATAAAAGGGCTTATTTTAAATTCCCCTTTTTTAGACTTCAACCAGAACAGTTTTCAGATTGCTATTGTCTGCCTAGCCGCGAAACTAATTACGAGTATATTACCATATGCAAAAGTGCATGGAGCTTTATCTCCCGCTTACGCACAAAGCATTCATAAAGATTTTTATGGTTTATGGGATTATAACTTAGAATGGAAACCCATAACATTGCCTACCTATTTTGCTTGGCTTTTAGCTGTACAAAAAGGACATAAAAGACTGGCAAATTCAAATATAGAGGTTCCTGTTTTAGTTATGCATTCAGACTCTTCTAGTGAAATTTCAACATTTTCAGAGGAGGCCATGTCTAAAGATATTGTATTAGACATTAATAAGATGAAAAGAGTAGCTGCAAAACTGGCAAAGCAAGTTACTTTACTAGAGATTGAAAATGCGCAACATGATCTGTTCTTATCACGTAGAAGTGTGCGGGAAAAAGCCTTTAGTGAAATGTTCAATTGGTTAGATAAAATAGAGTCTAAAAGAATAAAGATGGTGATCATCTAGATATGAGAGAATAGATTTGGAGGTGAAATACTGCTCGATAGCCTAAAGCAAAAGCTGTATAACTTCATTTTTAAAACAAAATTAAGCATTTGTAGCACAGCTCTTTAAAAAAGAGCATATTGATGGAATTACTTTGCCAATTCGACAAGAAAAAATAGTATTTCCTTTGGCCACAATCACGTGATTAACCAAAATTAAAAAGCCCTTTTGAAACTTTTCAAAAGAGCTTTTTGTATGCTTATTTTGTTGGCTCCTAGAAACCATAATTAACTCCAATTCCAAAAACTTCACTTACCTGAACGGCTTGTATGGAGTTGTCATCGTATATTGTTTGCAAAACGACGTTGGCAGACAGGTATTTGTTAATTTTCATAACCAAATGCATTTGGTAATCGATGTCTACATTTTGTGGATTGTCCAAATAGTTAGAATATAAATTCAAACGATTCTCAATAGATACGTTCGTCATCACGTTAAACTTATAATTAACAGAAACACTGGCTCCAAATTCAAAACGGGAACTGTCACCCTGTAGTACACCAAACGAAGGTCCGAATTCAGTAAAATGCTCGTGAACAAGAATCAGTTTAGCGGTAGAGGGGGAAAAGTTGACACTTAAGTTATTGCTTTTCTTCCATAACATTCCGGGTCCAAATTGAAAATAAGCCGGTGAAAATAAATGCGAAATCTTAAGATTATCCTTGTCCGAACCCGCATCCATTTGGGTTTTAAAATTAAAGAACAACGAGTAGTACCAGTCGCCTTTGGCTTTTTTACCCCAAAGTGAGTTTAACTCCAATCGATCGTCAGTTTTGGCTATTTGGTTATCCCCTTTTATTTTGGTCAATCCATAAGCTGCGATAAATTTATTTTCCCAAACGACATCTCCTTTTTTATAATTGAAGTCATAATTTAAGCTAAAATTCCCTGCAATGTTCGATGTTCCACCACCAAGCCATTGTTTGTTGTACGCAGATTGGTTGAAAAGTAAGGATATATTTCCTTTTTTGGTCCAAAGCTTTACGGTGTCTTTTGCAAACTCCTGAGCATTTACGGCAACCACGGCCAAAAGCAATACAAAAGATAGCAGTGTTTTTTTCATGTCTTTGTATTTGTAAGCAATCTATTTTTTTGCCTTGTACAGGGGAACTGCGGAGCAAGCTTCGCCATACATTATGCTTCTAGCTAAACCTTGTAGATTATGTGCTACTATAAGATAAGCCCTCATGGGTACTGGTTTTTTAGAACAGCCTTTGATGATAACAGCTTTATTTGCGTAGACAGAATAATCAACTTTGGCTAGTAATTCTTCATAAAGAGAAGCATCTAAATCTTCTATAGTGCCATCGACAATTTTCTTAGCATACGGCGCCACTTGAATAGTTACCAATATAGAAGCCCAGGCTGGAACTATAGCATCTGTACTGCAATTGATGGCTACAAACTGATCTTGATATTGCGCCCAATCATGATTTCTGAGCTGCTCTCTAAAGTCTTTTTCTTTTAGTAAAAAACCTTCCAACAGCCATTGTGAAATATCTATTTGAGCACGAACACCCTTTGGATAATGATCTTCAAGATCGAATACTTCCAGAGCGCTAGTGGCCACTTTGTTTATAATTTCTTCCATATTTGTAGTAATTATTTGTGATCAGTGATCAGTTCTGGACTGAATACTGAACACTGAACACTTTTTTTAAAGCATTCCTAATTCTAATTTCGCTTCCTCGCTCATTAAGTCTTTGCTCCATGGTGGATCAAAAGTAATTTCTACTTCAGCATCCTTTACGTGTTCGATTGACTTTATTTTTTCTTCGACTTCTCTAGGTAAACTTTCCGCTACTGGACAGTTAGGAGAGGTTAAAGTCATCAAGATTTTTACTTCATAGTCTGTGTTGACCATTACGTCGTAGATCAATCCTAATTCGTAAATATCGACCGGTATTTCAGGGTCGTAAATTGTTTTTAACTTTTTTACGATTGCTTCTCCTAAATCATTGGTATCTATACTTGCTTCTTCCATCATTTTTAGTTTAGTTTATTTTTATTCTGTTTTAATGCTTAACGTCTTTTTAAACATATAAGTCATGTAAGTTTTTATTCTGTTTTAGTGCTTAATGTATTCTTAACCCTCTAAGTCATTTGCTGAGATGAGTTATATGTTGATTTTTTTTATTCCTCAAGCCTGCTATAAAATTCATTTACCATTGTTTTTTGACCTTCGTAGAAAATGTTTTTCACATTAAAGTTAATCAACAAACCGATTGGTGCATTTAATAAATTCATATAAGTGAGCAATTGTGCCTCAAAAATTGGATGTATATCATTTACCGCTTTTAATTCAACGACAAGAGTGTTTTCTACAAATAAATCACATCTTAGTTTGGACTCCAGTTCGTGTCCCTTATATCTTAAAGGCAGCAATAATTCAGAAGAATAATTTATTTTTCGTAATTCCAGTTCTTTTTTAAGGCATTGATGATAAATGCTTTCTAAAAGTCCCGGACCTATACTTTTATGAACTTCAATTGCCGCTCCATTAACCTGATAAACTAAGTCTTTTAGATAACTCCTTGTTATTTTCATAGTCCTCTTCAGATGTTGATTATGATAAAGTTAGTGTATATTTGAATTAAAGAAACTTATGTGACTTATATGTTTTAAAAAATGGTTGGTCTTGATAATTAATTCTTCGAGTTGAATGCCAAAGCGTACATTTTAATGTTTTTAATCATCGAAACCAAACCGTTTGCACGTGTTGGTGACAAATGTTCTTTCAAACCTATTTCGTCAATGAAGTCCATGTTAGCGTCGAGAATATCCGCAGGGCTTTGATTGGAAAAAGTCCGAATTAAAATAGCAATAATCCCTTTTGTTAGGATCGCATCACTATCCGCGGTGAAGGCTACTTTGTCTTCATCTTGTTCGCCTTGCAGCCATACTTTTGACTGACAGCCTTTGATAAGGTTGTTTTCTGTTTTGAATTCTTCTTTTATTAAAGGAAGGTTCTTTCCTAATTCGATGATGTATTCGTAACGTTCCATCCAGTCGTCAAACATGGAGAATTCGGCTACGATTTCTTCTTGTATATCTTTAATTTTCATTGTCTTGTTTTGCAAATGAGGTTATTTTGTTTACCAATTTTTCAATTTCTTTTGGCGGAAAACCGTGATCAAAAGCAATGGTTTCGTAAACTTTATCTTTATATATGATTTTTAAATTAGCAATTGCCGCACCGTCATAAAAACGTTTTTCTGTGGGGGCTTTTAATTTTATTAAACTATCCAATTCTATCATTTTGAAAGATTTTACCATCTCTTCCCAATCCGCATCTGAAATTTTTGTCGCAACAGTTTTCTCTTTGCCGGTGCGGTCTTTAGAGATCCTCACCGTTTGTCCTTGCACAGTGATTTTTTGATAAAACCCCCTTGTGTTTGCCACGTACTCAATAACAGCGGCTTCGATGTCCTGTTTTTTGTGATCTGAACAAGCTTTCCCCAGAAAAAGGGTCAGGAACAATAAGGATAGTAGTTTCATGCTGTAGGTATTAGGATAACATTGCTGTTGCTCTCTTAATGGCTTCCACCATAATATCAATTTCCTCTTTTGTATTATAGAAGGAGAACGAGGCTCTTATGGTTCCCGGAATCTTGAAATAACTCATGATCGGTTGTGCACAATGGTGCCCAGTTCGTACAGCTATTCCCAGTTTGTCAATAATGGTGCCAATATCGTAAGGATGAATCCCTTCAATATTAAACGAAATTACAGAAGTTTTTATTGCTGCTGTACCATAGATTTTCAAACCTTCAATTTCTAGCAATCGTCGCGTTCCATACTCTAATAATTCTAACTCTTGTTGTTGAATGTTGTCAAAACCAACAGAATTCATATAGTCAACAGCTGTTCCAAGAACGATTCCTCCTGCCACATTGGGTGTTCCCGCTTCAAATTTATGGGGTAATTCAGCGTAAGTGGTTTTCTCAAAAGAAACATCTTTGATCATTTCGCCTCCACCTTGATAAGGGGGTAGCTTATTCAGCCAACTTTCTTTGCCGTATAAAACCCCAATCCCTGTTGGACCACAGATTTTGTGTCCTGAAAAAACGTAAAAATCGCAATCCAAAGCTTGAACATCCGGTTTGACGTGCGGAACGGCTTGCGCCCCATCTATTAAAACAGCTGCTCCAAAGGCATGGGCTTTGTCAATGATATATTTAATTGGATTGACTGTTCCAAGTGCGTTCGAAATATGGTTGACTGTTACGATTTTTGTCTTATCGGAAAGCAATGTATCGTATTCGGCCATAATTAATTCGCCATTGTCATTCATGGGAATTACTTTTAGCGTCGCGCCCGTTCTCTCGCACAACATTTGCCAAGGCACAATATTACTATGGTGCTCCATTGCTGAAACTAAAACTTCATCACCTGGTTTCAAAATCGAAGCAAATCCGTTGGCTACCAAATTAATTCCAAAAGTCGTTCCTGAAGTAAATAATACTTCATGGGCAAACTTCGCGTTAATGTGATTTTGAATTTTCCCACGGGAAGCTTCGTAGGCATCGGTGGCCAGCTGGCTCAAGGTATGTACGCCACGATGAATGTTTGCATTGATTTCTTCGTAATATTTAGAAATCGCGTCAATCACTACTTGTGGCTTCTGAGAAGTGGCTCCGTTATCGAAATAAACTAATGGTTTCCCGTTTACTTTTCTTGAAAGAATAGGGAAATCAGCTCTAATTTTATGTATATCTAACATCTTTTTATTGAGAATTTTTGTCCTTACAAAAGTAAGAAAAACTAAATTGTTATAGCCATAAACTTATCAATTTACGGGTGTTAATTTTAGATTTTTTATCAAATAAAATTAGTAGATTCGTAAGTAAAAAATAATTATATAGCATTGTTGCACAATTAACTACTATGAAAAAATTCTTGAAAGTTCTGGGATTAACTGGATTTATCTTAATCTCCTATTTAGGGTTTACTAATTACCCAAAACTTGATTTGATTTCCGGATTTTCTGCCAAAAGTGTGGCTTCGGGTCATTTTATAGATAACCGTCCGCAAAAATTGATAGAGAACGGGGACAACGATATCGACATGATTGATTTGGCCACAAATACCATTGTCGAAAACGGGAAGTTCGCTACTGCTTCGGTATATGGATTTAAGGAGCGTAAAGCGATTTATCGAAAGGGCTTGGGAGTTACCCTGATTGACAGCGATTTTGACGAAACAAAACCATATGAAGTTCCGAAAAGGACTGCAGTGAGCAACAACCTTGCTTTCCCCTACGGCAATAAGGAACCAAAAGATACGGTATTCAGTAACGTTGATTATGCCAAATTAAATTCGGTGGTTGCCAATGCTTTTGATGTCGAGGGTAAAAAGGACAAAAGAACACGGTCCTTGTTAGTGATTTACAAAGACAAGATTATAGCCGAAAAATATGATAGGGATTTCAATAAAGACAGTAAAATTCTAGGCTGGTCGATGACCAAAAGCATAACCAGCGCCATGTTTGGTGTTTTGCAAAAACAAGGCAAATACGATATTTACAAACCCGCTCCCGTAGCGGAATGGAAGAATGATAGCCGAAAGAGTATCACGACCAACGATTTGCTTCATATGAACTCCGGTCTGGAATGGGAAGAGAATTACAGCACGATTTGCGACGCGACCAAAATGCTTTTTATGTCTGAAGACATGTCTAGAGCGCAATTGGAAAAACCGGCGGCATTCAAACCCGATACGCATTGGAATTATTCGTCAGGAACTACTAATTTGCTTTCCGGGATTTTACGCCAACAATTCAAAACGCATCAAGAATATTTAGATTTTTGGTATTCAGCCTTGATTGACAAGATTGGAATGAATTCCATGGTTATAGAAACGGATATGGCAGGGAATTATGTGGGCTCTTCCTATGGGTGGGCAACTACTAGAGACTGGTCAAAATTTGGGTTGTTGTATTTACACAAAGGTAACTGGAATGGAGAGCAAATTCTTGAAGAAAGTTGGGTGAAATACTCGGCAAAGCCAACCAATACATCTAAGGGAGAATATGGAGCACAGTTTTGGCTGAATGCTGGAGGAAGGTTTCCTGACGTTCCCAGAGAGATGTATTTTTGCAGTGGTTTTCAGGGGCAGATGGTAGCCATTATTCAGTCCAATGATTTAGTAATTGTTCGAATGGGTCTCAAAGAAGACCCTGAATTTGACTTTAACGGAATGTTAAGTGGAATAATCGCAACAATAAAAAAATAAATTTAACCATAGAACCTAAAGTAAAATTGCAAAGGGCGCAAAGTTTAATATTTAAACTCTGCGCCCTTTGCGTATTACTTCTCATCCCGATAGTTATCGGGGTTGCAGTTGAAAACTACAAATCAAAACCCATTTTCACGCCCAATTTAGTAGCAATGATTTTGGTGATTCGTTGTTTCAACTCGGGTATTTTGATGTTGTCGATAACCACGTTCGAGAACGCGTACATCAATAAAGCTTTAGCTTCTTTTTTAGGAATTCCCCGTGCTTGCATATAGAAAAGAGCAGTTTCGTCTAATTGCCCTACAGTACAACCGTGTGAACATTTTACGTCATCAGCAAAAATTTCCAATTGCGGTTTAGCGTTTATGGTAGATTTGTCACCCAATAAAATGTTGTTGCTTTTTTGAAAAGCATTCGTTTTTTGAGCCTCTTTCTCTACGTATATTTTTCCGTTGAAAACACCTGTTGAGCGGTCGGAATATATTCCTTTATAATCTTGGAAACTTTCGCAATTAGGAGTAGAATGCTGCACTAGGGTGAAGTGATCTACGTGTTGTTTCTCGCCAATAATGGTTATTCCGTTCAAGGTGCTTGTCAATCTTTCGCCAAAATGGTAAAAGTTCAAGTTGTTTCTAGTTATGTTTCCTCCAAAAGAGAAAGTGTGAACCGAAATATGGCTTTCTTGTTTCTGAGAAACATAAGTGTTGTCTATAAGGTTGGCCTCAAGAGTATCGTTTTGTATTTTATAATAATCAACAATTGCACGTTTTTGAGCGAAAATCTCGGTAACGGAATTCGTTAGGACTGGATTTTCGGTCAAGCTTTGGTGACGTTCTATAATTTGGACATGAGAGTTTTCACCAACAACTACCAAGTTACGAGGCTGTACCATAAGTGCCGATTCGTTTCCTGTAGAGAAATACATGATTTCAATAGGTTTGTCCGCCACTTTACTTTTTGGGATATTAATATAAGCACCTTCAATAGCAAAAGCCGTATTAAGCGAAGTCAAACTGTCGTCTTTATTGGCAATTTTGTTAAAGTAGGTATCAATAACCATTTTGTATTTTGGTTTTGTCAATGCCGATGACATTAAACAAACATCGATTCCTTCGTGAGTTGTCGATGACAAGTAGGAACTAAATACGCCGTCTACAAATACTAATTTATAAGTGTCGACCTCGTGTAGAAAGTATTTTTTTACTTGGTTAAATTCAATTTCAGTGTCCTTTTTAGGAAAAACGGTATAGTCATTTTTTAAGATGGCGTTTAGCGAGGTGTATTTCCATGCTTCATCTTTTTTGGTTGGGAAACCTTTATCTTCAAAGTTTTTTATAGCCGAAGTTCTCACGTCATGAAGTTCAGAGTGAACATCGACGCGCTCTTCAAAAGCCATAAAAGACGATAGTAATTTTTCTTTTAAATCCATTTTATTTAGTTATGAGTTGTGAGTTATGAGTTATAAGTTCTGAAAACTGCTAACTAAAAACTGTTAACTAATTTAAGCTTCTTGTTCTTGTTTGATCCAGTCGTATCCTTTTTCTTCTAGCTCTAAAGCCAAAGAAGCGTCTCCAGATTTCACAATTTTTCCATTGAGAAGAACGTGTACAAAATCTGGAACGATATAATCCAATAAACGTTGGTAGTGAGTAATTACTACAATAGCGTTTTTGTCGCTTTTTAATTTGTTAACTCCGTTAGCCACGATACGTAATGCATCGATATCAAGTCCAGAGTCGGTTTCATCAAGAATAGCCAATTTTGGTTCCAACATCGCCATTTGGAATATTTCATTACGTTTTTTCTCTCCACCAGAAAAACCTTCGTTTAGGGAACGAGAAAGAAACTTTCTGTCAATTTCCAGTAATTCTGATTTCTCACGAAGCACTTTTAGCATTTCGTTAGCGGGCATATCCTCTAGCCCTTGTGCTTTACGAGTTTCGTTGATGGCGGTTTTTACGAAATTAGTCACCGAAACTCCTGGTATCTCCACCGGATATTGAAACGACAAGAAAACACCTTTATGTGCTCTTTCTTCTGGCGCTAGCTCACGTAAATCTTCGCCTTCTAAAGAGATTTCTCCTTCAGTCACTTCATAGTTTTCGTTTCCTGCAATGATTGAAGCAAGTGTGCTTTTTCCGGCACCATTGGGTCCCATTATTGCGTGAATTTCTCCTGCTTTTACTTCAAGATTGATTCCTTTTAATATTTCTTTGCCATCGATTGAGGCGTGTAAATTTTTTATTGATAACATAAATGTATTTTTTTATAATGTCTTAATAAGCTTATCCTACCGAACCTTCTAAGGAAATTTCTAATAATTTTTGTGCTTCTACAGCGAATTCCATTGGCAACTTGTTCAGAACTTCTTTGCTGAAACCATTAACAATTAAAGCAATCGCTTTTTCAGTTGGAATACCACGTTGGTTGCAATAAAAAACTTGGTCTTCTCCAATTTTGCTAGTTGTAGCTTCGTGTTCAATTTTGGCTGTTGGATTTTTGCTTTCGATGTATGGAAAGGTATTAGCACTACAATTATTCCCCATTAAGAGAGAATCGCATTGTGAAAAGTTCCTTGCATTTTCAGCATTAGCGCCAACTCTTACTAAACCTCTATAACTATTATGTGATTTTCCTGCAGAAACACCTTTAGAAATAATAGTTGATTTAGTGTTTTTACCAAGGTGGATCATTTTTGTTCCCGTATCAGCTTGTTGGAAATTTGTTGTTACAGCTATAGAGTAAAATTCTCCAACTGAGTTATCCCCTTTTAGAATAACAGATGGATATTTCCAGGTTACAGCAGAACCAGTTTCAACTTGTGTCCAAGAGATTTTTGCATTTTTCTCGCAAATTCCTCTTTTGGTCACAAAATTAAAAACTCCGCCTTTACCTTCTTTGTTTCCGGGATACCAGTTTTGTACCGTTGAATACTTGATTTCGGCATCGTCCAATGCGATTAGTTCAACTACAGCTGCGTGCAATTGGTTTTCGTCACGACTTGGCGCTGTACAGCCTTCTAGGTATGATACGTAACTGCCTTCGTCTGCGATTAATAATGTTCTTTCAAATTGTCCTGTTCCTGCTTGATTTATTCTAAAGTAAGTCGAAAGTTCCATTGGGCAACGAACTCCTTTTGGAATATAGCAGAAAGAACCATCAGAGAATACAGCCGAGTTCAGAGCAGCATAGAAATTATCTTTTTGTGGAATTACTGTGCCTAAATATTTACGAACTAATTCTGGATGCTCTTTGATGGCATCAGAAATACTCATAAAGATGATTCCTTTTTCACCTAGTGATTTCTTGAATGTTGTCGCTACTGAGACGGAGTCAACGACAATGTCCATAGCTACATTATTCATCATCTTTTGCTCATCAACAGAGATTCCTAACTTTTTATACATTTCTAAAAGTTCTGGATCTACATCGTCTAATGTTTTATTAGGATCTACCGCTTTTGGAGCTGAATAATAGGAAATAGCTTGAAAATCAGGTTTTGCATAATGCACATTTGCCCATTCTGGTTCTGTCATTTGTTCCCATGCACGAAAAGACTCAATACGCCAATCGGTCATCCATTGAGGTTCTCCTTTTCTATTGGAAATAGCACGAACAATATCCTCGTTTAAACCAATTGGAAAAGTATCTGATTCTAGTTGGGTGTAAAACCCGTACTCGTATTCTTTAGTTTCGAGTTCGAGTTTTAAGTCGTCTTCGGTATATTTTGACATATTTTTTTATTTAGTTATTTTACAAAGAGAAACTCTCGCCGCAGCCGCAGGTTCTACTTGCATTTGGATTATTGAAAACAAATCCTTTTCCGTTTATTCCGCCAGAAAATTCTAGTATGGTTCCAGCTAAATAAAGGAAAGATTTTTTTTCTACTGCAATTGTTATATCGTTGTCTATGAATATTTTATCGTCCTCTCCTTTGGTTTTATCGAACTTTAAGTCATAAGACAAACCTGAGCATCCACCGCTTTTTACACCAACCCTAACGTAGTCGACCGCAGCATCAAAGCCATCTTCTTTCATCAAATCGATGATTTTCTTTTTGGCAGTTTCTGAAACTTGTATCATTGTTATTTTGATTTTGTCTAAATTAACGACAAAGATAGTATATATAAATGTTTTAGCATAGCAGATAACCTTTTTATAACAAATGATAAAATAGAAAAAGTCTATATGATTCCTTTTAAAGCAGATCAATTTTCATAAATTGCGGTTTATTATAAAGAAATTAAAAGATTCCGTCTAGGTTTTTTATAGAAAACCCAATCCTTCAACTCTCTAATTTTTTAATCTTTCAATTCAAAAAAATGAAACTATATCCTATTGAAACCGGCAATTTTAAACTTGATGGTGGCGCAATGTTTGGTGTCGTGCCCAAAACAATCTGGAGCAGAACTAATCCAGCAGACGAAAATAACTTAATCGATATTGCTGCAAGATGCTTGCTCATAGAAGATGGCAATCGATTAACTTTGATAGACACCGGGATGGGCAACAAGCAATCTGAAAAGTTTTTTGGCTATTATTCACTTTGGGGATCCCACTCCATGGATAAGTCCTTAGCTAAATACGGTTTTCATCGTGACGATGTTACCGATGTTTTTATGACGCATTTGCATTTTGACCATTGCGGAGGAAGTGTGCAATGGAACAACGACAAAACGGGATATGAACCCGCTTTTAAAAACGCTAAATTCTGGAGCAATGAAAGCCATTGGGAATGGGCGACAAAACCTAATCCTAGAGAGAAAGCCTCTTTCCTTTCCGAAAACATTCTACCAATGCAGGAAAGCGGACAGCTGAACTTCATAAACAGACCTGAAGAGGATTTCTTAGAAAAATCAGAGTTGGGTTTTGATATTTTCTTTGCAGACGGTCATACTGATAAACAGATGATTCCACACATTCAATATAAAGATAAAACTATCGTTTTTTGTGCTGATTTATTGGCTACAGCCGGCCATATTCCTGTGCCATACGTTATGGGTTATGATACGAGACCCTTATTGACGATGCCAGAAAAAACTAAATTTTTGAAAGCCGCTGCAGACAATAATTACTATTTGTTTTTGGAGCATGATGCGCACAATGAAATTGTAACGGTGCAACACACGGAGAAAGGCGTTCGATTAAAAGAAGTTTTTACAGCCGAACAAATATTAACTTAGTGTTAATCCTATTCTTACTTTAACAAAATAAGTTACTTTAGACAAATATTTAAAAACATAAATTAAACATCAAATGAATAGCATCAAACCCATTTGCTTTTCTGCTTTTGCCATTTTGGTTTTAGCAGGATGTGGAGCTCAAAAACAAGTTTCAAGTTTTAGTTCTTTAACCGCAATTTCCGCGCCTTTAAACGTTAAGAAAACGGCGCCATTGGAAGAAAATGAATTAAAACGTTGGAGTCATTTAGATATCGTAAAAGACACAATTCCGGGAATGAGCGTTGACAAGGCTTATACTGAATTGTTGAAGGGGAGACAAGGAGTAAAGGTAATCGTAGGTATAGTTGACTCTGGCGTTGATATTGAGCACGAAGACCTGAAGTCAGTTGTGTGGACGAATGCTAAGGAGATTCCTGGAAACGGAATAGATGACGATAACAACGGTTACATTGATGATATTCACGGCTGGAATTTTCTTGGAGATATTACCAAGGAGAATTTGGAGTACGAAAGAATCATCAAAAATAAAGATCTAGTAGATGAAGTTACTTATTTAGAAGCTAAAAAGACAAATGACGACAAAATAGCTGAAGCTAATCAGGGAAAAGTTAGATTGGAGCAAATGATTATAGCAACAACTACTGCGGATGAACAAATAGCTAAAGAATTAGGTAAAGCAATTTATACTATCGAAGAGTTGAACGCAGTTGAATCGAAAGACGCGCCTGTAATGGAAAGTAAAGTAGTCATGCAAAGAATGCTCTCTTACGGGATGAGTGTTGTAGAGTTAGAAGATGCAATTCAAGGCGATATTGACGGTATGATCTCTGTTCTTAATGGTGATAATCTTAAACAGAATTACAGAGAAGTAGTTGGCGATAACCCGAACGATATTAACGACACAAAATACGGGAACAACAACGTAATGGGACCAGACAAGGAAAAAATTCTTCACGGAACTCACGTTGCAGGAATCGTCGCTCAAGTTAGAAACAACAATATTGGAGGCGACGGAATTGCCAACAATGTCGAAATCTTAACTGTTCGTGCTGTTCCAGACGGTGATGAGTATGATAAGGACATCGCACTTGGAATTCGTTATGCAGTTGATAATGGGGCGAAAGTGATTAATGGAAGTTTCGGAAAAAGCTTTTCACCACATAAACAATGGGTTTACGATGCTATTAAATATGCCGAAAAGAAAGACGTATTAATTGTTCATGCAGCGGGAAATGATGCTAAAGACATCGATAGTTTCAATAATTACCCGAATGATTCTGATGACAAAATAACAGAATTCGCTGATAATATGATTACTATTGGAGCTTTAAATTTTGAATATGGGGATAAAGTGGTTGCTCGTTTCTCAAATATTGGAAAAGTCAATGTAGATGTTTTTGCACCAGGGGTGAAAATCTATGCAACGACTCCAGAGAATACTTATAAGTATTTACAAGGGACTTCAATGGCATCGCCAAATGTAGCCGGTGTCGCTGCTATCATACGTTCTTATTATCCAAAATTATCGGCATCTCAAGTGAAACACATCTTGATGGATTCAGGAGTATTAATTTCTACCGATGTTATTGTAGGAGGTAATCCAAAAGACAGTCGTTCTTTTACTAACTTGTCCAAATCAGGAAAAATAGTGAATGCGTATAACGCTTTGCTTATGGCAGATAAAATGTCAAAAAAATAAATAGAATGCATACTAACCTAATGGAGGGACGCTAGTCCTTCCATTTTTTATTTAAATACTATGAGAAAACTTCTTTTACTTTCAATTATCACGCTCAGTTTTGGGTCAGTTTATGCACAAAGTAACAGCTATTGGCAACAACGCGTTGATTACAAAATGGACGTTACTATGGATGTGAATAACTATCAATACAAGGGAACACAGGAATTGGTTTACACCAATAATTCTGCTGACACCTTGAAAAAAGTATATTATCATCTGTTTAATAATGCTTTCCAGCCGGGGAGCGAGATGGACGCAAGATTGCATAGTATCAAAGACCCTGATGGAAGGATGGTGAATAAAGTAGTTGTAGATGGTAAAGAGGTTAAAGTAAGCCGAATTGAAAGTTTAAAACCCAATGAGATTGGCTACTTAAAGATTAGTAATTTCAAACAAGATGGTGTTGACGCTGCTGCAAAAACGGTAGGGACAATTCTTATCGTTGATTTAGTAAATCCAATTTTACCTCACACCAAAACAACATTTACTCTCGATTTTGAAGGACAAGTTCCGTTACAAATTCGCCGTTCGGGTAGAAATAATTCTGAAGGAGTTGAGTTGTCTATGACGCAATGGTATCCAAAGATGGCCGAATTTGATTTTGAAGGTTGGCATGCCGATCCCTATATCGCTAGAGAGTTTCACGGTGTTTGGGGAGATTTTGACGTAAATATTACCATCGATAAAGAGTACACTTTAGGAGGTTCAGGATATCTGCAAAACCCTAACGAAATAGGACACGGATACGAAGACGCCGGTGTTAACGTAAACTATCCTAAGAAAATGAAAATGTTGACCTGGCATTTTGTAGCGCCAGTGGTTCATGATTTTGCTTGGGCTGCCGATAAAAATTACATGCACGATATCGTAAAAGGACCAAACGATGTTGACTTACACTTCCTCTATAAAAACTATCCGAAAACTATTGAAAATTGGAAGAAATTGGAGCCTATGATGGTCAATGTAATGGATTTTTTCAATAAAAATATTGGGAACTACCCGTACAAGCAATATTCATTTATCCAAGGTGGAGATGGCGGAATGGAATATGCCATGAGTACATTGATGCTAGGAAACGGAAGTCTTGAAGGGATTTTTGGAACGGCTACGCATGAATTGGGACATTCTTGGTTCCAACATGTGTTGGCATCAAATGAGTCTAAACATCCATGGATGGATGAGGGTTTTACTAGCTATATTTCTGATTTAGCAGAAAATGAATTTTCTGGCAAAAAAGTCACTAATCCTTTCGAAGGAAATTACAAAGCATACTACAATTTAGTAAATTCTGGAAAAGAGCAACCGCAAACTACACATGGTGATCGTTATGAGGAAAACAGGCCCTATAGTATTTCTTCTTATGTTAAGGGAAGTATTTTCTTGTCTCAATTGCGATACGTTATTGGTGAGGAGAAGCTTGCAGAAACAATTAAAAGATATTACAACGATTTCAAATTTAAACACCCTGCGCCTAATGACATTAAACGAAGCGCAGAACGTGTTTCTGGGGCTAATTTGGATTGGTATTTGGTAGATTGGACGCAGACTTTGAACACAATTGATTATGGTATCAAAGCGGTAACTGAGAACGGAGATCAAACTACAGTAAGTTTGGAAAGAATAGGTAGAATGCCAATGCCAATTGATTTGTTAGTAGAATATACCGATGGAACAATGGAAAGTTTTTACCTGCCTTTACGAATGATGAGCTACGAGAAAGAAAATCCTTATCCAGCGATAAAAAGAACTGTTTTAAGTGATTGGGCTTGGGCAGCATCTAATTATGATTTTACTATCGCTAAAGCAAAAAGTAGCATAAAAAAAATAACCATTGACCCGAGTGGATTAATGGCTGATGTCAACCAAGCGAATAATGTTTATAGAAACTAAAGATTTATTAAACTACTTAGTTCGGATGTATGAATATTAATTATAACGAAGTCGATAAAACTATTGAGATTAAAGATGGATTGAAAAGCCACTTTTTTCTAATGAAATTCTTCATGATTCTAACGTTAACGAATTCCATTTTAAATCTATATGATATAAGTGCTTCGAATTTTGGCTTTGTTACTGTAATATGGTTGGTACTAGGAATCGTCTCTCTTGTGTTTCTATATCATTTTATATTCAACAGATCAGTTTCAGAAAAAATACCGGTTAATCAAATCAAAGGACTGAGTGAACGGGTTTTTTCAGGCAGGAAAAAGTATTTTTTAGTATTAGAAAGCGGAAAAAGTCGAGATTTATTAGATGTTAAATCAGAGGGTGACAGGAAACAGTTAAACGAAATGTTGAAAAAAAACGGAATTATAGATTAAAAATAATTCGGCAGCATCCGACTATGATTTTACCATCCTTAAGGCAGAAGTACGATCAAGAAAACCACCATCGCCCCAAGTGTATTAATGGCTGATATGAAACAGGCTAATAATGTTTACGAGGTTAAGTAACATCTTATTGAGGATAAAAAAAGTCTGGCTTCAAAGCCAGACTTTTTTTGTTTTTTATATTTCTTCTAATTTACTTAAATTCTCTAACATATCTTTGGTCATGCTCTCTAAATCAAATTTATGATTCCATCCCCAATCTTCCCTAGCTTGATGGTCATCGATACTAGCAGGCCAGCTATTAGCAATTTTTTGACGAAAGTCAGGTACGTAAGTAATGGTAAATTCTGGAATGTGTTTCTTGACTTCTGCGGCAATTTCTGTAGGTGTAAAACTCATTGCAGCCAGATTGTATGAAGAGTGAATTTTGATTTCTTCTTCTGGTGCTTGCATGATTTGAATCGTTGCAGCAATCGCATCGTCCATATACATCATGGGCATTTTAGTTTCGGAGGAGATGAAGCATTCGTATTTTTTGTCAGAAAGTGCTTTGTAAAAAATATCAACGGCATAATCTGTCGTTCCGCCACCAGGAGGTGAAGAATAGCTGATTAAACCAGGATAACGAATACTTCGCACATCCACGCCAAAAATATTATGGTAGTATTCGCACCATCTTTCGCCAGACTGTTTACTTATTCCGTATACGGTTGACGGTTCCATAATTGTGTATTGTGGTGTGTTTTCTTTAGGAGTTGTAGGTCCGAACACTGCAATACTAGAAGGCCAAAATATTTTTTTTATTTTTTTGGCTTTAGCCAAATTTAAAACGTGAAAAAGAGAATTCATATTTAAATCCCAGGCGAAAGCAGGGTTTTTTTCAGCTGTAGCTGATAGTAATGCCGCCATCAAATAGATTTCGTCAATATTATGCACTTCTACAAGATGTTCGATCTGATTGAAATCTAAGGCATTTATTACCTCAAAAGGTCCTGAGTTGACAACGCTATTGTTCAGTTTACGGATGTCGGAAGCGATAACATTTTCGGTTCCGTATATTTTTCTCAATGAATGGGTTAACTCGGTTCCAATTTGACCACAAGCGCCAATAATCAATATTTTTGTCCTCATTTTCAATAGTTTTAGAAATGCTAAGGTAACGTTTTCGTAAACATTCTAGAGCTGCAGGAGAAAGATTGTAAATACGATACAGAAACGTCTAAAATCATAACTTTACTCCTGTTTTTTAGCATATTTGATGCTGAAAAAGTAGTGTTTAGCGTTCAATTGTAATTTGTCTTTTCCAATCTGTAATTATAAATTTACTTTGTAACTTTGCGCTTCAATGCAAGTACAATGAAATACAAATTATCCTGTTCTATTTTTCTGATTATTTTGCTTTCGTCATGTAAAAATAATGATCAAAAACGCTTAGTCGAAAATGAAAAAGATGCCCAAAAAAAGGAAGTCATTTTTTCAAATATAAGCAAAGGATGGGTGTTTTATGACACCCCTATTAACACCACTTCAGAGGCAAGTATGGCTACTTGGAATGAGTTGCGCTTATTTTTGGCTGAACTGGCCATCAAGCCTAAAAAAACTATTGGAGCTTTTCAACAAAAATCTACAGCCATTTCCAAAAAAGCAATGGCATTGAATGATAATACACCTTTTCAGTACAACAAACCTCAGATTAAAAGTAGGATTTCGACCTTGATTACAAAAGTGCGCTTGCTGGATTTATATATTCATCTGGACAATATTCCAGATAAAAAAGTAGTCCATATGATTGCAGAAATCAATAATGAATTGTCATCCTTACAAAGGCAAATGGATAAAATTACTGAAAAAAGTAAAATACCTATTGAAGAGGGAGAGTCTGAACTAATGAAGATGATGGATGCTTCAAGAGCAATTCCAAATACGCCAAATCAGAATATACTTACCGACCCAAATACGCCTCGCATTGAGTAAAACAGCCTTATATAATACATACGATAATTCTCCTAAAGTTCAGCAAATCGTGGAGCGCTTGGCGGAATCAAATCCATTAAAAATACATCTCGACGGTTTGTTGGGGTCTGCAGTATCATTTATTATTCGAGCTTTATTTAAAAAAGGGGAACGTCCTTTTTTAATTATTTTAAACGATAAGGAGGAGGCAGCTTATTATTTGAACGATTTAGAACAGATGATCGGAGAACAAGATGTGCTGTTTTATCCGGGCTCCTATCGCCGTCCATACCAAATAGAGGATACGGATAATGCCAATGTATTGCTACGAGCCGAAGTGCTCAACAGAATAAATTCTCGCAAAAAACCGGCGGTTATTGTTAGCTATCCGGAAGCGCTATTTGAAAAAGTAGTTACGCGCAAGGACTTGGATAAAAACACTTTAAAAGTTTCTGTTGGAGATAAAATTTCTATTGATTTCATCAATGAGGTTTTATTTGAATATGAATTCAAAAGAGTTGATTTTATTACTGAACCAGGTGAGTTTTCGGTTCGAGGAGGTATAGTTGATGTTTTTTCATTTTCAAATGAGAACCCATACCGCATAGAGTTTTTTGGTAACGAGGTGGATAGTATTCGAAGTTTTGACGTAGGGACGCAATTGTCCATAGAAATCAAGAAAAAAATCACGATAATTCCCAACGTGGAAAACAAGATTTTTCAGGAGAACAGGGAAAGTTTCCTAGATTACATCTCAGAGAAAACTGTGATTTTCATCCAGAACACGGAAGGTTTTTTATCGCAATTAGACAAGCAGTTTGCAAGAGCAGAAGAAGCTTTTGAAAAACTGTCCAAAGATATAAAACACGCGACTCCAGATCAGTTGTTTCTAAATCAACGCACTTTCATTAAAAGAGCATTAGACTTTTCGATTGTGGAGCTGAGTTCTAAACCTATATTTAAAATAGTTAAAAAATTCGAATTCTACATTCAGCCGCAACCGTCATTTAACAAACAATTTGACCTGTTGTTGAATAACCTGAATGAGAATCATTTTAACGGATATAAAAACTATTTATTTTGCTCAAATGAAAATCAGGCAAAACGTTTTCATGATATTTTTCAAACCCTAGACGAAGCAAATTCGGAGAATATTCGAAAACAATACAACACCGTTGTTTTGCCTTTATACCAAGGTTTTATTGATGAGGAAAATCAAATTACTTGTTACACAGATCACCAGATTTTTGAGCGCTATCATAAATTTAGCATCAAGAATAGCTATTCGAAAAAGCAAAACATCACTCTAAAAGAACTCACGACACTGTCGGTTGGTGATTATGTCACCCATATAGACCATGGAATAGGTCGCTTTGGAGGACTTCAGAAAATACAGGTAGAGAATAGAACACAAGAAGCCATAAAGCTTGTATATGCAGATAATGACATTGTTTATGTCAGTATTCATTCGCTGCATAAGATTTCGAAATACGCCGGCAAAGACGGAGCGGCTCCCAAGATTTATAAATTGGGTTCGAATGCCTGGAAAGTTTTAAAACAAAAGACCAAAGCAAGAGTTAAGCATGTTGCATTCAATTTGATACAGCTGTACGCCAAAAGAAGATTAGACAAAGGATTCCGCTTCGCACCAGACAGTTACCTGCAAAACGAATTGGAAAGCTCATTTATATATGAAGATACGCCAGACCAAACCAAATCAACTCAGGAGGTGAAGGCCGATATGGAAAGCGACCGACCAATGGATCGCTTGGTGTGCGGTGATGTTGGCTTTGGTAAAACCGAGGTGGCAATTCGAGCGGCCTTTAAAGCCGTTGACAATAGCAAACAAGTTGCCATTCTGGTGCCAACCACTATATTAGCGTACCAACATTACCGAACTTTCACGGAGCGATTGAAAGACATGCCCGTTTCTATTGGCTATTTAAACCGATTTAGAACGGCTAAGCAAAAGGCGGAAACTCTGAAGTTATTAGCCGAGGGAAAACTCGATATTGTGATCGGAACGCACCAGTTAGTAAATAAAAATGTAGTCTTCAAAGATCTGGGATTGTTGATCGTGGACGAAGAGCAGAAGTTTGGGGTTAATGTAAAAGACAAATTAAAAACAATAGCAGCCAATGTTGACACCTTGACTTTGACTGCAACGCCAATTCCAAGAACATTGCAATTCTCCTTAATGGCAGCAAGAGATTTATCTGTAATTACTACGGCGCCGCCTAATCGATATCCTATAGATACAAATGTGGTTGGTTTTAGTGAAGAGTTGATCCGAGATGCGATTTCTTATGAAATTCAGCGAAACGGACAGGTTTTCTTTATTAACAACCGCATTGAGAATATTAAGGAAGTGGCTGGAATGATTCAGAGATTGGTACCCAATGCAAGAGTGGGAATCGGCCACGGACAGATGGAAGGCAAAAAGCTCGAAGAGTTAATGCTGGCCTTTATGAACGGAGAGTTTGATGTTTTGGTGGCAACTACCATTATCGAAAGCGGATTAGATGTTCCTAATGCCAACACGATTTTCATTAATAATGCCAATAATTTCGGTTTGTCTGATTTGCATCAAATGCGAGGCAGGGTGGGGCGAAGCAATAAAAAAGCCTTTTGTTATTTTATCTGTCCACCATATTCGGCCATGACTGATGATGCACGAAAACGAATCCAGGCGTTGGAGCAATTTAGCGAACTGGGTAGCGGATTCAATATAGCAATGAAAGACCTTGAGATTCGTGGTGCCGGAGATTTACTGGGAGGGGAACAAAGTGGATTTATCAATGAAATAGGTTTTGATACCTACCAAAAGATATTGAACGAAGCTATTGAGGAATTGAAAGAAACCGAATTCAAAGATTTGTATCCGGCTGAGAATGATATAGAAACCAAAGAATACGTGAAAGACCTTCAGATCGACACTGATTTTGAGTTGTTGTTTTCTGATGAATACATCAATAATGTTACGGAGCGATTGAGTTTGTACAATGAACTGGCCAGTGTGAAAAATGAACAAGAATTACAGCTTTTCCAGAAAAAATTGATAGATAGATTTGGTCCTATGCCACCTAGAGCTATCGCCCTAATGAATAGCATTCGTATCAAATGGATTGCCAGTCGTTTGGGAATCGAGAGACTAGTGATGAAACAGGGCAAGATGATAGGTTATTTTGTGTCCAATCAGCAATCCGACTACTACAAGTCGAATCGGTTTATGGCTGTCATGCATTTTGTTCAAAAACACAGTTCGATTTGTAAAATAAAGGAAAAAGAAACCAAGAATGGCTTGCGTTTATTGTTGACTTTTGATAATGTAAAATCCACCAGAAAGGCGTTGGAAATGATGGAATTGCTTGGTGGAGTAGAAAAATAATCATCTATTTGGTTTTTCGAGATGAATCTTAGCTCATAAATGGTTTAAGCTATAAATACTAATGTCCATTTTAAGACAAATAAAAAAGCTTCCAATCTCAGTAAGATTGGAAGCTTTTTTTGAATTTATTATCTCAAGAACAGACTTTTTAAGTCGTTATCGATTATTATTACATCTTTAAATCCTTAATTACTTTGAAAGCAACATCTACCTGATCTTCGCTCACTAATATGGTAAATTCATTGGAAGTTGAAATCACTTCATTAATGATAATTCCTTCCCAAGCTAAACGTTGAAAAATGAAATAATAGATTCCAGGTACGACAATATTTTCTTTTGGTAATTTAACAGTAATTGAGGCTAAATCATCTAGTTTTTGAATTAGTTTTTCATTAACAAAATGCTTGTCAACTAAGTCGTTTACGCTTTTGCTTACCACAATGTTGATTTCATTTACCCCTCTGGATGATGTATAAAAAACATCTGGAAAGGCATTGATGTCTGATATTAATTCAGCTTGCTTGTTTAAGACAGTGTCTGAAACTGCAAAAGTATAATCAGTCAGAGAAGAGCGAACGGTAATTTCGCCAATGTTTTTTATTACTTTATTGATTTTGTGGTTTAGTCTAAAATCAAGTTCTTCCGTTAGTCTCTTTAAAGCCATTACAACAGCACCTTGTTTGACTTCTTTCCCAAATTCACTTTCCAATTCGGTCATGATATTTCTAGATAATGAAGTCAGATTGATAATACCAAGTGACAATGCATTTAATAAAAAGGGCTTTGTTTTGATGTAATTTTCTACTATTGAAGAGACCGTTTTCATAATTTTAAGATATTTGTGTTTGGTAAGAACAACAAGCTTGTTTAGTTTGTGTGTTAAAAATCACTGCAAATATAAATAAAAAACAATTTGTTACAAATACAACATCTAAAAAAATACTTAAAAATGATAAAAGGCATCGATAAGGTGTTCAATTGCAAACGATTTACTTTCTTTATGGATTGCGATGATATCAAAACGGACATCAATGTCTAAATTTCTCTCGTTTACATAAGCATCTACCGCTTTTACAAGTAGTTGTATTTTTTTGGTTTTAACAAAATCCTGAGGTAGACCAAAATCTAAAGAAGATCGAGTTTTGACTTCAACAACGGCAAGAATGTTTTCTTTTTTAGCAATAATATCTATTTCGGCCTTTTGGAAAGTCCAGTTGGTTTCTAAAATAGCATAGCCGTTCTTCTGCAGGTACTCTACAGCTAATTCTTCCCCCAGTTTTCCTAATTCGTTGTGTTCAGCCATGAAGATAGTGTTGAGTTTTCAATTGCAGTATGCGTCTTTATAAATGGGCAATCTTAAAGTGATTATCCTCTGTATTATTCAAAAATAACGCTTGAACTATATTTACCCACATTCATGGATACTTTACTGCCCAGAATCAGGGCTCTATTATCATGAATATGTCCCGCCGGAAAACTATATAAGATTGGAATGTTATATGCTTTTGTGACATCTTCTATTATTTGAACGGCATTTTTCCCCCAGGGAATATCATTGTCCTTCATTTTTGACATCGACCCCACGATTATTCCTTTTATGCTTTCTAAGCAACCGTTGCGTTTTAAATTCATCATCATGCGGTCAATATGATAAAGATATTCATCAAGATCCTCTATAAACAAGATTTTATCATTGCAATCGATAGCCGATGGCGATCCCAATAAGCTGTAAAGAATAGATAAGTTTCCGCCTACTAATTCCCCCGTTGCAGTGCCCACTCGATTCATCTCGTCCGGAGCGATTTGATAAGTCAATTGGCCTCCAAATAACGCAAGTTTCAAGCTTTCAATTGCTTCCGTAGATGCCCTTGTGATACTTATAGGCATGATTCCGTGTATGGATTTGAATCCCATGGTATTCAAATGATTGTGCAATACGGTAATGTCACTAAATCCGATAATCCATTTTGGATTTTGTTTAAATTGGGTAAAATCTAATAAATCGATAATTCTGACCGTACCATATCCCCCTTTTACGCACCAAATTCCTTTGATATTTGGGTTGTCTAGTTGTTGCTGAAAATCAGCGGCTCTTTGCTCATCAGTTCCGGCCAATTGGTTGTCATCTAATCCGATCGTATTACCAATGATAACTTCAAGACCCCAACTGTGCAATAAATCAATTGCTGGTTTAAGATTGTCGTCAACGTTTTTTCTGGCTGTAGCCAAAATGGCAATGGTATCTCCTTTTTGTAAAATAGCTGGTGTAGTCATTGGTGTATTAGCTTGGCTGTTATATGATTGCAAAATAAAAAGGATAAACAAGAATTTAGATAATTGAAACCTACTTTTTATAAACGAAAATCGATTAATATACATGTTTTTCTTTTCCTTATTTAATGATATGATTGCGGTCTATTTAATAGACGAAAACAAAGATAAGCAAATTGAAAATAAATTGGAGTTTGTTAATCAAATGAAGTATTTTTACTAGGAATTAGCATAAGTTTTGAAGTATTTCCTATTGAGAGTCTATTTTTAATATGCCAGATATGAGAATTTTACGATTGTTTCCTTTGTTTATTTTGTTCTTGCCATTAACAAAGACTTTTGCTCAGCAAAAAAATTATGCTATCCATACAATAGCATTCTATAATTTCGAAAATCTTTTTGACACCATCAATGATCCTAATACTAATGATGATGAATGGACACCAAAAGGGGCGCAGCATTGGACTTCTAAAAAGTACCATCAAAAATTACAAAACTTGTCCAGAGTTTTGCTCGAAATTGGTTCTTCTGAAAACAGCAATTCTCCCACTTTTATAGGTTGTTCCGAAATTGAAAACAGGGGCGTATTGGAGGACTTGATTAAAGAGCCTAAACTCATTAACAAAGAATATGGAATTATCCATTTTGATTCCCCTGATAAACGAGGTATTGATGTGGCCTTATTGTATCAGAAGAAATATTTCCGGCCCACTACGTACAGTAATATTCCTTTGATAGTATATCGAAAGGAAGTGCCAACAAAAGCGCTCACAAAAGTGGAGTCCAGCGATAGAACAGATGATAATTTGGAAGTGAGTGACCAGAATAATCGCGTATTTACCAGGGACCAACTTCTTGTCACTGGTTTTCTGGATGGGGAGGAAATTAATATCATTGTCAACCACTGGCCTTCCCGTTCCGGTGGTGAAAAAAAGTCCAGTCCATTTAGAGAAGCGGCGGGGACATTGAACCGAAAAATAATCGATTCCTTACAACGGATCAATCCAGAAGCGAAAGTGATTACGCTGGGAGATTTAAATGACGGCCCTTTTAATAAAAGCATAAAACTGGCGCTGGGTGCCAAAGCCATTAAGGCGGATGTGTTTCAGTTAGGCGTTTACAATCCATTCGAGGAAATGGCCAAAAAAGGTTTGGGAACCATTGCCTACCGCGATTCATGGGATATTTTTGACCAAATTATGGTGTCGCAATCGCTAATTCAAAATAACTTCAATTCTTTTCGCTATTGGAAAGCCGGTATTTACAACAAGTCTTTTTTAATACAGACATCCGGCCAATATAAAGGCTATCCAAAGCGGCATTCTGCAACGGAAGTTGGTTTTAGTGACCATTTCCCAGTTTATATCTATCTAATCAAGGAAATGTAGTAGAGTTTACCTCAAAAATCTGGACTATACTTTATTGATTTATAAACTCAAGGACTAGTGCCTTTTTAGTAACTTAGCAATTCATAAACTAATTAACTTGACAAAGATGGCCATAATAGCACCTTTTAACCTGAATAAATGGATTGATGAAAACCGTCACTTATTGAAGCCACCCGTGGGTAACAAAAATTTGTATATCGATTCTGGGGATTATATTGTTATGATTGTTGCGGGTCCTAATGCGCGAAAAGATTATCACTACAATGAAACCGAAGAATTATTTTATCAGCTAGAGGGTTCCATCAAAGTGATTGTACAGGATGAGGGAGAACGAAAAGAACTCGAACTCCATCCGGGTGATATGTACCTCCATCAAGCAAAAATGCCGCATTCCCCAGTTCGTTCCGAAGGCTCGATTGGTTTGGTGATTGAACGTAAAAGGGCAGGAAAGGGATTTACGGACGGCTTGCTTTGGTATTGCGATAATTGCAACCATAAATTGCACGAGGTATATTTTGAGCTACATAATATCGAAAAAGATTTCTTACCTCATTTTGAATATTTCTATGCTTCCGAAGAATTAAGAACCTGTGATAAATGCGGTACAGTTATGGAAGTTGACACACGATTTGTTGCTAAGAAATAGTTTTTAGGAGCTATTTCCCGTCATTCGCTGTATTCCTGATTTAGAAAAATAAGGCTTAAAAAAAGCCTTGTTTTTCTAAATCAGGAGATGCCGCTTCCACCGGGGCTAGGGATTAGTAGTATTATCAATTACAGTTCAAATCGCTTGCCTTGTTCGGGAAAAATGAATTCCAGACCCAAATCATTTTGTCTTTTTAACTGCGCTTTAATTTTTAGAAAATTTTCAGCTGGGGGTTTCATATGAGTGATGATGATCTTAAAACCTTTTAAAGCATTTTTCCCTGTAAGTTCACTTAAGGAATGGAGTTCTTTTAGCAAATAATTGGGCGTCAAATGTCCATATAATTGTGCGTCCTCTTGCTCGTTTGGAAAGGAAACCTCGATGAAGATTCCCTTTAATTGCTTGTTTTTGATTAGTGGTGCAATGGCAGTCCATAGCAAATGCAGTTTATCGCTTTTTTCAGTAGTATCGGATCCGGTATCTCCCAGATACAAAGCATAAGCATCTGTGTTTTTTATCAAAAAAGCGGTACTTTCAAAAGGGTTGACATGACTTAGCGGAAATGCTTTTACGGTCATCGTTGTATTTGTGATTGGAGTTTCTTCTTCAGGATTCAATATTTGATAGTGATATTTTTTTATCAGATAACCATTTCCCTTATCTCCAAAATTCGCCCAAGTTTCCCCATTAAAATAATGTTTTTGCATCATTTCCATACAACTAGTAATTGCGTAAATAGTTTTTGAAGAATCAGCAGGCGAATTTATAATCAAACCTGCAACATGATCTAAGTGCGCATGGGATATTAAATAGCCTTTAATGTATTTTTTTAAAACAGCTTCAGATGAAATTTTGAACACATTGTTTTCTATCGCTCTATCAATTTCAGCATGTATCGTTCCTGCATCAAGACAAATAAAATCGGTTGTGTTTGAAGGGGCAGCAAATATGCAGAAAGATTTTTTTCATCAATACCGCCTTTTACACCCAAAGGCACAATTTGGAAAGCCGATTTTTGTATCTTTTGGGAAAATAGGGGCAGGGATAGTAAAAGGAGGCAAATACAGAGTTTTTTATAAATGGTCATGCTTTCGAATTTGGAATTGTTCTTTAGTCTATAAAATTAGTTTCTTCTTTTGAAATAGAGGCTTTTATTTGCTAAATCAATTGTAAATCATCAAATTGCCCTAATTTCTATTAGACTTTAACAATTTAATTGAATTGAAATTCAACTCGAAATAATATCTTTACAAAAAATATAACAATTTTAACTAAAAAAGTTACAATGACGACAATAGCAAATCAATTCGGAATGAAAGAGGCTTTGGCTCAGTTGGGCATAAAAGACATAAATGAAGGTACATCAACAGGTTTAAATCATTTTTCAAATGGAGAAATCTTAGAAAGTTATTCTCCTGTCGATGGACAATTGATAGCTAAAGTGAGAACTTCAACGGCTGCTGATTACGAAAAGGTAATGCAAACGGCGACAGAAGCTTTCAAAACATTCAAAACGATGCCAGCGCCACAACGTGGTGAAATTGTGCGTCAGTTTGGAGAGAAATTACGTAAAAACAAGGAGGCTCTTGGGAAATTGGTTTCTTATGAAATGGGGAAATCATTACAAGAAGGATATGGCGAAGTTCAGGAAATGATCGACATCTGTGATTTTGCAGTGGGACTTTCTCGCCAATTGCACGGATTAACGATGCATTCTGAACGTCCAGGACATAGAATGTACGAGCAATACCACCCAATGGGAACTGTTGGAATCATTTCTGCGTTCAATTTTCCAGTTGCGGTTTGGGCTTGGAATACAGCTTTAGCGTGGATTTGTGGCGATGTTTGCGTTTGGAAACCATCTGAAAAAACACCTTTATGTGGAATTGCCTGTCAGAATATAATTGCTGAAGTAATTAAAGAAAATAACCTTCCAGAAGGAATTTCTTGTTTGATAAACGGAGATTATAAAGTGGGAGAAATGATGACTAGCGATAAACGAGTTCCTTTAATTTCTGCAACAGGTTCTACTCGTATGGGGAAAATTGTAGCACAAACCGTTGCTAGCCGTTTGGGTAAATCATTATTAGAATTAGGTGGAAACAATGCAATCATTGTAACTCCAGATGCTGATATAAAAATGACGGTTATTGGTTCTGTTTTTGGAGCGGTAGGAACAGCGGGACAACGTTGTACTTCAACTCGTCGTTTGATTATTCACGAAAGTATTTACGATAAAGTAAAAGAGGCGATTGTTTCAGCCTACAAACAATTACGAATAGGAAACCCATTGGACGAAAATAACCATGTTGGTCCGCTAATCGACAAGCACGCAGTGGAAATGTACAACAAGGCTTTAGAAAAAGTAGTTGCCGAAGGAGGAAAAATCCTTGTTGAAGGTGGCGTTCTATCCGGTGAAGGTTATGAAAGTGGTTGTTACGTGAAACCGGCAATTGCTGAGGCAGACAACACATTCGAAATCGTACAACACGAGACTTTTGCTCCAGTATTGTATTTGTTGAAATATTCAGGAACGGTAGAAGATGCTATTGCAATTCAAAACGGTGTGGCACAAGGATTGTCTTCTGCGATCATGACGAATAACTTGCGTGAAGCAGAATTATTCTTATCTGTTACAGGTTCAGATTGTGGGATTGCCAATGTAAACATCGGAACTTCGGGTGCTGAAATTGGTGGTGCTTTTGGAGGAGAAAAAGAAACGGGTGGTGGACGTGAGTCTGGTTCTGATGCATGGAAAGTGTATATGAGAAGACAAACCAATACCATTAACTATACTACAAGTTTACCTTTATCACAAGGAATAAAGTTTGATTTGTAATAAATAGAATTAAAACAGTAAAAGACCGCTTCAGTAAAAATGAGGGCACTGAAAAAGTCTTTTTAGGAATTAATTGTTAATAAAAAGGAGTAGAAAACTATAGTTTTTTGCTCCTTTTTTC